>JAFTKK010000003.1 GCA_017453325.1 Clostridia bacterium | reverse complement strand
GGTAAAGGAGGACGTATGCAATTTTTTAAGGATCTTGGCAACTCTGTCTATAGTTTTTTGATGAATCGTTGGTCAACAATTCTAACCTTTGTGTTGGTGTTGATCATTGGTGCAATTGCCTTGCGCATTGTAATGGGAATTTTCCGTAAGGCAATCAATAAGTCAAAGCTTAAGGGTGCCGCAGGGGACTTCCTGACTTCTATGGTAAAGGTTGTTCTGGTAATTGTTTACTTGATAGCACTGCTTTCGCTTCTGGGTGTTCCTACCACCTCGATCGTGGCAATCTTCACTGCTTTTTCTCTTGCTCTTTCGCTTGCTGTTCAAGGCACAATCTCAAATGTAGCCTCTGGTATCATGCTGGTGGTCAACAAGCCCTTCGAGGAAGGTGATTTCGTTGATATTGGCGGTCAGGTTGGTACAGTAGAGACCATTACCATTTCCTGCACCAAGCTGAAAACCGGTGATAACAAGGTGATTGTCCTTCCCAACAGCACGGTTTCCGGCTCGAGCATCATCAATTACAGTGCAAAGGAAACGCGCCGCCTTGACCTAACCTTCTCGGTGGCATATGGCTCGGATGTGGAGAAGGTGAAGGCGATCGTTCTGGATGTGATTTCCAAGCACAGTGAAATTCTTACCGATCCCGCACCGATGATTCGTCTTGCTGAGCACGGCGCCAGCTCGCTTGATTTCGTAACCCGTGTTTGGGTTATGCAGGCAGATTATTGGAATGTGAATTTTGACCTGAAGGAAGAGGTTCTTGCTGCGTTCGATGCAAACGGTATTTCGGTACCCTTTCCGCAGCTTGATGTGCATATGGTAAAATAAGCACAAAAAAAGAGCCCCCGTTACGCAGCAAGTATTTAACTGCGTAACGGGGGGTTTCTTTTATTCGTCCTGCGAGCAGGTGATCTTCTCACCGCAAGCGGGGCAGGTCAGAGTGGTTTCGTCGATGGTCTCATCGAAGCAGATGGTCTCGCCGCAGGCGGGGCACTCTACCTCGTAGGTCTCGCAGTAGTCGCAGTCCTCTGCATCGCAGCAATCGCAATCGCCGTCGCAGTAGTCCTCGTCCTCTTCGTCGTAAAGGAATTCCTCTACGTCGCCGAGATCCTCATCCAGCTCCTCGACGTAGTCGTTCAGCTCCTCAACATCGCTGTCAAGCGCATCGACCTTTGCGGCAAGCGCATCGACCATATCGATGAGAGCCGCAATCAGCTTGCCCTCTTTGGTGGCGTTATCGATCTCAAGACCGTCAGCAAGACCCTTGAGATATGCAGCCTTTTCAGTCAGCTTCATAACAAGATACTCCTTTAAGTGGATTATGCGCGGGAGAGATATTCGCCCGTACGGGTATCGATCTTCAGCATGTCACCCTCGTTGATAAACAAGGGCACCTTGATCTCATCGCCGGTCTCAAGGGTTGCGGGCTTGAGGGTGTTGGTTGCGGTGTTGCCTGCAAAGCCGGGATCGGTCTTGGCAACTGCCAGCTCAACAAATGTGGGGGGCTCGACACCGAAGACGTTGCCCTTGTAAGAGATGATCTTGCAGATCATTTCCTCTTTGACGAACTTAAAGCTGTCGGGCAGCTTGTCGCTGTTCAGGGGCAGCATATCAAAGCTTTCCATATCCATGAAGTAGTAAAGATCGCCGTCGCTGTAGGAGTACTGCATCTCCTTGCGCTCGATATATGCGTTCTCGAATTTATCGGTGGGGTTAAAGGTCTTCTCAATGACCGCACCGGTGATCACGTTCTTCAGCTTCGTGCGCACGAATGCAGCACCCTTGCCGGGCTTTACGTGCTGAAACTCAACTACCTGTAAAACGTTGCCCTGACCGTCGTCAAAGGTTACACCGTTTTTAAAATCGCCTGCTACTACCATTTTATACCTCCGAAGTATGGTTGATTTAGATCTTTTTGCTTTGCCAAAGACGGCAAAACATATGGTTGGCTTTATTTTACCTTATTTTGCGCTTCTTTGCAAGGGGTTTTTTGAATTTTTTTCGCGAACAGGCAAAAAAGAAGCCTTTTTTATCAAAGAAATTTCAAAGTTTGATTGACAAGAAACATAATTTGTATTATAATATATGCTGTATAAATATCATGTCCGAAAGGAAGAACGTACAATGAAGTTTATCAACATCGGCTTCGGCAATATGGTTGCCGCTGACCGTATCGTCGCGCTCGTCAGCCCCGATTCCGCACCCGTAAAGCGCTTGATGCAGGATGCCAAGGACGAGGGTAGGACCATTGACGTGACTTGTGGCCGCCGCACGCGCGCCGTGATCATCACCGATAGTGAGCACGTGATCCTGTCCGCCATCCAGGCCGAGACGATTGCCAACCGTCTTGAGGATGATGCACTCGGCGAGGATGAAGAGAACACGGAAGAGGAGTGAGTGGCTTGAAAAAGGGCAATATTGAAAAGGGAAAACTGATCGTGGTCTCGGGCCCTGCCGGCAGCGGCAAGGGCACGGTGCTCTCCCTGTTGCGCCGCGATGAAAAGTACACGATTTCGGTCTCCGCCACCACGCGCGCACCGCGCCCCGGTGAGGTGGATGGCGTCAATTACTACTTTCTCACGCGCGAGCAGTTCGAGGAACGCATCGCACAGGGCGATATGCTGGAGCACGCCGAGTATTGCGGCAATTTTTACGGTACACCCAAGCGTGCCGCAGACGAGGTGCTTCAAAGCGGCCGTCACCTGCTGCTTGAGATCGAGGTAGCGGGCGCCGCACAGATCAAAGCCAAATATCCCGAGGCGCTGCTCATCATGCTGCTGCCTCCCTCCTTTGCGGTGCAGGAGGCGCGCTTGCGCAGCCGCGGCACCGAAACCGAGGATAAGATTTTAAAGCGCCTTGCCACCACCCGCGAGGAGCTCACGCATCTTGATGAATATGATTTTGTCGTGTTTAACTATGACGGCATGGCCGAGCAAACGGCAGAGGACATTCGCGACATCGTGCGCGGCGATACCGCCGAGGTTCTTGGCAACAAGGAAAAAGCAACCCATTATTTTGATTGAGTACATAGTACATTTGTAAGGAGAATAAAGATGATCTACCCCACGATTGATGAACTGACCAAGGGCAATTATAACCGTTACGAGCTGGCCATTGCCACCGCCAAATGCGCACGCCTGATTACCGACGAGTACGTCAGACAACGCGCTGCAGCCGAAAACACCTTAACGGGCAGCAAGGAGGGCGGCAATATCATGTCCCTCATCGATCAGAAGCTGGCCGATAAAAAGGCTGTCAAAAACGCCATCGACAGTATCCACGCAGGTGAGTATACCATTGTGGACGGCCCTATGCCCGTAGCCGAGGAGGAGAGCGACGATCAGACCGAGCAGGACTGATCGCTTTCGCGCTGTTTTGGGAAAGGAGGGGGCAGTATGCCGCTTTTTGCCAAGGTCAGATTGCTGGATGCTCCCCGCTTTCTTGACCGAGAATATGATTACAGCGTTCCCGATGCTTTGATGGGAGAGGTTCGTGCAGGCAGCTTCGTCACCGTTCCGTTCGGTGGCGGTAACCGTCGCCGCATGGGTCTTGTCGTTGATACGGCGGATACCACGCTTTACGATGCTGTCAAGCCCATCGTCTCCCTTGCCACGCCCCGCATTTCACTGTCACGGGAAATGTTGGGGCTTGTCTCTTTTTTGTGTGAGACCACGCTCTGTGCCACGGGTGACGCCGTGCACGCCATGATCCCCGCAGGTGCCTTTTCTGGTCTGCAGGCCTATTATCGCCCCACGGGGAGCGTCACGGGTGACATCACCAAGCTCTCCCCCGAGGAGACCTTCGTGTTCTCCTATCTTACTCGCCTTGGCGGCGCGGGGGCGGAGGCGCTGCGCTCGCGCTTTGGCGAAGCGGGGGCAGAGGCGCTGAAAAAACTGCTGCGCATGGGCCTTGTCAGCCGCGAGTTTGAGCAGAAAAACGCCATGGCGCAAAAGGAGCAGGTGACCTATACCCCGGCTGTCGATGCCGCTGCCGCGGCAGCGCTTCTTTCGGGCGCGCAAAAAACACCGCGCCTCGGGGAAAAGCAGCGTGCCGCGCTTGCCGTGATCGCCGCGGGCTCCGCGCCCGCAGAGGAGCTGCGCGCCGCGGGCTTTACCAAGGCCGTGCTTGACGCTTTGGTGGAAAAGGGGCTTATCACCCGCACGGCTACGCGTGTGTGGCGCAACCCTTACGCCGAAATGCCGCAGGAAAGCGCACTTCCCCGTGATTTTACGCTCAACGAGGAGCAGGCCCGCGTGTTTGCCGAGATCGAAAAAATGACCGATGACGGCGAGCCGCACGCCGTGCTTTTGCACGGTGTCACGGGCAGCGGCAAAACGCCGATGATGCTCAAGACCATTGACCGGATGCTGGCAGCGGGCAAGGGCGTGATCGTCCTGCTGCCCGAGATCGCCCTCACACCGCAAACGCTCTCGGTCTTTTGCTCGCGCTACGGTGCACGCGTAGCCGTGATGCATTCCGCCCTCTCGGCGGGCGAGCGCCTTGATACCTATTACCGTATTCTGGAGGGCGAGGCCGATGTGGTGGTCGGCACGCGCTCGGCGGTTTTTGCACCCGTCAAAAACCTCGGCCTCATCGTCATGGACGAGGAGCACGAGCACACCTATAAGTCCGATATGAACCCGAAGTACCACGCGCGCGATGTGGCGCGCTGGCGCTGCGCCCATCATCGGGCCATGCTGCTGCTCTGCTCGGCCACACCCTCGCTTGAAAGCTATAAGCGTGCCACCGAAGGTCGCTACACGCTCCTGCAGCTCAAAAATCGCCATGCGGGTGCCAAGCTCCCTACGGTGAAGATCGCGGATATGCGCACCGAGGCGGGAGAGGGAAACATCTCGCCCATCGGCGCCGAGCTGCGCGCGCTCTTGACGGAAAACGCCGTCGCAGGCAATCAGTCTATTTTGTTTTTAAATCGCCGCGGCTATAATCATGTGGTTTCCTGTCGCTCCTGCGGAGAAGCACTTACCTGTCCCTCCTGCAGCGTCACGCTTACCTATCACACCAAGGCAAGGCAGTATGATGAGGGCTATTTGCTCTGCCATTTTTGCGGCCGCAAAAAGCCGCTGCCAAAGACTTGTCCCTCCTGCGGCTCGGTGCATCTTTCTCGCGTCGGGTACGGCACTCAGCGCGTCGAGCAGGAGCTCGGCACCCTACTTCCCGACAAAAAGGTGCTTCGCATGGATACCGATACCACGGGTGCCCGTTTTTCCTATGATGAAATGCTCGGTGCCTTCCGCCGCCACGAGGCCGACGTTCTGCTCGGTACGCAAATGGTCACCAAAGGACACGATTTTCCCGATGTGACGCTGGTAGGCGTGCTGATGGCGGACGCCTCGCTTTATCTTGACGATTACCGCGCCGCCGAGCGCACCTTTTCCATGCTCACGCAGGTCATCGGCCGTGCGGGTCGCGCGGGCAAGGCGGGCACCGCCCTGATCCAGACCAACAACCCCGACCATGAGGTCATCACGCTTGCCTGTCAGCAGGATTACGAGGCGTTTTACGCGCGAGAGATCAAGCTGCGCCGCGCATTGGTTTTTCCCCCGTTTTGCGATATCGCGCTGCTCACGCTCTCCCACACGGACGAGCATAAGCTCCTGCCTGCGGCAAAAGCGCTGTCCGAGGAGCTCGCCAAGCTGATCGCGGCAGACTATAAGGATGTGCAGCTGATCGCCTTCGGCCCCTTTGAGGCCCCCGTCTACCGTGCCGATGGCAAATACCGCATGCGCATGGTCATCAAATGCGCACTCAACCGCCGCACGCGCGCGCTGTTTGGCGAGCTGCTTGATATCTTTGGCCGCCAAAAGCCCCAAACCCCGCTGCTGACCGTTGATTTCAACCCATCCGCTCTATAAATCCAAAGGAGATAACTATGGCAAAATTACAAATTCGCAAGGTAGGCGACGAGGTGCTGCGCAAGACCTGCCGCCCCGTCGAGGAGATCACCCCCCGCATCCTCACCCTGCTTGACGATATGATCGAAACCATGCACGCCGCGAACGGCGTCGGCCTTGCCGCGCCGCAGGTCGGCATTTTGCGCCGCATTGCCGTCGTCGAGGTCGAGGAGGGCGAGGTCTACGAGCTCATCAACCCGAAAATCATCGCCAGCGCAGGCGAGCAGGAGGGAGCCGAGGGCTGCCTTTCTGTGCCGGGGCGCTATGGCTTGGTGTCCCGTCCCCGTCACGTGACGGTGCGTGCCACCAACCGCCACGGTGAAGAATACGAGGTCACCGCGCACGATTTTCTTGCCCGTGCCTTCTGCCATGAGATCGAGCATCTTGACGGCCGCTTGTATATCGACAAGGTCATCCGCATGCTTGATGAGGACGAATACTGATGCGCGTGCTGTTTATGGGCACGCCCGATTTTGCCCTTTTTACACTCAAAGCGCTGGTCGAAGCGGGCTATGAGGTCGTCGGCGCCGTCACCCAACCCGATAAGCCCAAGGGACGCGGCTACGAGCTGCAGCCGCCCCCCGTCAAGGTCTATGCCACAGAGCATCAAATCCCCGTCTATCAGCCCGCCACCCTCAAAAACGGCGCGTTTGACGAGGAGCTCGCCGCGCTTGCCCCCGATGTGATCGTTGTGGTGGCATACGGCAAAATTTTGCCTTTGTCTGTGTTAAATTACCCCCGTTACGGGTGTATTAACGTGCACGGATCGCTGCTGCCGCAGTATCGCGGCGCGGCTCCCATGCAGCGCGCCATCATGGAGGGCTGCACCGAAACGGGCATCACCACCATGCTGATGAACGAGGGGCTCGATACGGGCGATATGCTGCAGACCGTGCGCGTCGCCATTGAGGAAAATGACAATTTCGAGCAGATACACGACAAGCTCGGCGCAGCGGGCGCCGCGCTGCTGCTGGAAACGCTTTCCGCCCTTGCCGACGGCACCGTCGCGCCCGTGGCGCAGGATGACACCAAGGCAACCTACGCCGCCAAGATCGAAAAGCGCGATTGTCTGATTGATTTTGCAAAAGATGCACATACTGTGCATAACACCGTGCGCGGGCTCTCACCCGTGCCGCTTGGATTTACGCACACCCCCGACGGCAAGCTGCTCAAGGTGATCGAAACAAGACTTGCCAAAAGCGGCGCAGCTTTGGCTGCCCCCGGTACCGTGCTGTCGCTTGACGGCGCCGTTGAGGTCGCCTGCGGCACGGGTAGCGTGCTGCTCACGCGTGTGCTGCCCGAGGGTAAGGGGCGTATGTCGGCTGCGGACTACATTCGCGGTCGTCGCATCGCCGTCGGCGATGTGCTGAAATAAATTCTTTTGAAAGGAATTTGCCATGTTCGGATTTTTCTGGTGGGATTGGACGCTGCTCATTGTGCTCCCCGGCTTTTTTCTTGCCATGTGGGCACAGTTTCGCGTCAACTCCGCATATCGCGCGGGCGCGGGGCAGCTGCTCCGTCCCGGCATGACGGGCGGCGCGGTCGCCCGCCGTATTCTTGACAGCAACGGCTTGTCCGATGTTTCGATCGAGATCGTGCCGGGTGAGCTCAGCGATCACTACGATCCTCGCACCCGTGTGCTGCGCCTGTCGCAAAATGTATATCACGGTAACAACGTGGCCGCCGTGGGCGTCGCCGCGCACGAGGCAGGTCACGCCATGCAGCACGGCAAGGGCTATTTGCCCTTGAAGCTGCGCTCGGCATTGGTGCCGGTGTGCAATGTTGGCTCAAACCTTGCCATGCCGCTTTTCCTCATCGGCCTGCTTTTGGCGTATAGTGCTCCCGCAATGGGCGAGTGGCTGATGTTCGTCGGCATCGCGGCCTATTCGCTTGCCATCGTGTTTCAGCTGGTCACTTTACCCGTCGAGTTTGATGCCAGCCGCCGCGCCATGCGGTGCCTCACGGGCTCCGGCACCATGACCGAGGGGCAGCTGAAGGGCTCTCGCCGCGTGCTGAATGCCGCGGCCATGACTTACGTTGCCGCACTTGCCGTGGGGCTTTTGAGTGTTTTGCGCCTTTTGATCATTGCGGGTAGCCACTCCCGCCGCCGCTGATGCCCCGTATGTCGGCGCGCGCGCTGGCTGCCGATCTGCTGCTGCGTGCCGAGGCCGCAGGGCAGTATGCCGACCGCGCGCTGGACGCCGCCCTTTCTCGTGCGACAGAGCTTTCTTTGCAGGACAAGGGTCTTGTTACCACGCTCTTTTACGGTGTGATCGAGCACCGTATCACGCTTGACTATATCATTGACGGTCTTTCCAGCGTAGCCCCCTCGGCCATTGAGCGCGGGGTGCGCACCACGCTGCGCGTGGCGCTCTACCAGCTCCTATATCTTGATCGCGTGCCCGACCACGCCGCCATCAACGAGGCCGTGTCGCTCACGCCCCGCCGCAGCAAGGGCTTTGTCAATGCCGTGCTGCGCAGCTTTTGCCGTCGCGACAAGCAGGTGAGCTACCCCGATGCCGCCAAGGATCCGTTTGCCTATCTTTCCGTGCGGTATTCTGTGCCCGTGAAAACGGCAGAAGCCTTTTGCCGCCTCTTCGGTATGACCCGTGCCGAGTCGCTTCTCGCGGCCTTTGATCGGCATCCGCCCGTGGCGGTGCGCGTCAACACCTTGAAGCTCACCCGCGAGGCGTTTCTCTCTCGCGTTTCGGGCGCTGTTCCAACAAAAAACGCACCGTCAGGGGCTGTTTTGCCCGCAGGTGCCCCCCTGCAAGCGCTGCTTGCCGAGGGGCTTTGCTTCGTGTAGGACGAGGCCTCTCAGCTTGCCGTCGCCGCGCTTGACGCGCGGGAGGGCATGCGCGTGCTCGATCTTTGCGCCGCCCCCGGCTCCAAATCCTTTGGCGCGGCAATTGATATGCAAAACACGGGGCAGGTGCATAGCTTTGACCTGCACGAGAATAAAATTTCGCTCATCCGCCGCGGCGCCGAAACGCTCGGCATCACCACGCTGCGTGCGGCTGCAGGCGACGCACGCGCCGCCACACCTGCGGTACTCGGCACCTTTGACCGCGTGATCTGCGACGTGCCCTGCTCGGGCTTTGGCGTGCTTGCCAAAAAGCCCGATATACGGTACAAAAACATAGAGGAGGCGGCAGGCCTCGTGCCCGTGCAGGCGGCCATCCTCGCTGCCGCCGCCGAGCTGACTGCCCCCGGTGGTGTGCTGCTCTATTCGACCTGCACCCTCCTTCCTGCCGAAAACGAGGAGCAGGTGGCGGCATTTCTTGCCACCTACCCCACCTTCGCCCTTGAGCCCTTCGCGGCGGGCGAATGGTGCACGGACGGTATGCTCACACTTGCCCCCGACACACACGGCACCGACGGATTTTTCATTGCCAAATTGCGCAAGCAATCTTAAAGGATACATCTATGGAAGAAAAACAAGATCTACTTTCTCTTGATAAAGCCGAGCTGGAGACACTTCTCCTTTCCATCGGAGAGCCGCGCTACCGCGCCGCGCAGATGTTTTCGCAGCTGCAGCACGGCCGCGCACCCGAGGAAATGACCAACATCGGCAAGCAAACGCGCGAAAAGCTCGCAGCGGTGGCCGTTTACAGCCTGCCCCGCGTGCGCCAAAAGCTCGTGTCTGCCCTTGATGGTACGGTAAAATACCTGTTCGAGCTCGCGGATGGGCATTGTGTCGAGAGTGTGCTGATGCATTATGAGCATGGCACCACCATCTGCATTTCCTCGCAGGTCGGCTGTGCCATGGGCTGTAAGTTCTGCGCCTCCACTATTGGGGGGCGTGTGCGCAATCTCACCGTCTCCGAGCTTCTCGGTCAGGTGATCGCCGCCGCGCGGGATAGCGGTGAGCGCATCGGCGGCATCGTGATGATGGGCATCGGCGAGCCGCTTGATAATTTTGATAACGTGGTCAAGTTTTTGCAGCTCGTCAATCATCCCGAGGGGCAAAATATCGGCTACCGCCATATTTCGCTCTCCACCTGCGGCCTCGTTGACCGGATAGACCGACTTGCCGCCCTCGCGCTTCCCATCACGCTCTCGATCTCGCTGCACGCGCCCGATGATGAGACGCGCAGCGCCATCATGCCCATCAACCGCCGTTATCCCATTGCCGCGCTGCTCGATGCCTGTCGGCGCTATTACGCCAAAACGGGCAGACGCATTTCCTTTGAATATACGCTCATCGCAGGCAAAAACGATGCACCCGAGGCCGCCAAAAGGCTCGCGCTGCTGCTCAACCGCAGCTTGCGCACCCGCACCGAAAGTATGCCTATCCACGTCAACCTCATTCCCGTGAACGAGGTGGAGGAAACGGGCTTTCAGCGCGCGGGCAAGCAGGCCGTGGCACGCTTTGCCGCCGTGCTGGAGGAAAACGGCATCCGCGCCACCGTGCGCCGCAAGCTGGGGGCGGATATCAATGCCTCCTGCGGCCAGCTGCGCCGTGCCGATCTCAAAGAGAAAAACGGCGAAAACAATAAATAAGCCCCAAACGGGGCAAACTAAGGGGCGATGTCATACGGGAGGATCTCGCCTTGTCAAAACGAAAGAAAAACCAAAAGCCGCGCACGCTGCGCCGCCTCGTTATTGCCAATCTGCTCGCGCTTTTTGCGCTCTTTTTCACCACCGTGGTGGCACTTTGGGCAATGGGGCTGCTCGGCAGCGTGCTGGCATTCATTTTTTAGAGAGGAAACGGTATGCAATACGAGGAAAACGGTCGGCTCATTCGCGGGATCGGCGGTCTTTACGAGATCAAATTGGATATAGGCAACACGCCGCTGTCGGGCAGAACCGTTGCTTCGCGTGCCAAGGGCACCTTCCGCCGCGAGGGGCTCTCCCCCTTGGTCGGAGACCGCGTGCACGTTCTTTATGACGATACTGCCGTCGCGCGCTATTCTGCCGAGCAGATTGCCGCCGATGACGGCGGCGGTGTGGTGATCCGAGATATTCTGCCGCGTACAAGTGCCCTCATCCGTCCCCCCATGGCGAACCTGGGGCTTTTGTTCATCACCTTTGCTGCGGCACGTCCCGATCCCGTGACCGAGACCATTGATAAGCTGATCGCCATTGCCGAGCATAACGGCATTGAGCCCGTGCCCGTCATTTGCAAACGCGATGTGGCACCGGAGCGCGCTGCCGAGCTGCAGGCGATTTATCAAAACGCGGGCTTTACGGCTTTCGCCATTTCCTCGGTGGAGGATGACGGCATTGCCGAGCTGCGTGCATGGATCGCGGCCAACCTCGGCACACGTATTGCCGCCTTTGCCGGGGCGTCCGGCGTCGGAAAATCCACGCTTCTCAATGCTCTGTACCCGAGCCTTGGCCTCGCCACGGGCGAGATCAGCCAAAAGATCGCGCGCGGCAAGCACACCACCCGCCGTGTCGAGCTCTATCCCATCGGGGATGGGTATGTGGCCGATACTCCCGGCTTCAGTATGCTGGATTTTGTGCGCTTTGATTTCTTCCGCCGCGAGGATCTGCCCTTCGTCATGCGCGAATTTGAGCCCTATATCGGTGCGTGTCGCTATACCAAGTGTACGCACACCAAGGAGGAGGGCTGCGCCATCCTTGCCGCTGTGCGCGAGGGGAAGATCGCGCCCTCACGCCACAAAGGGTTTCTTGCGATGTTTGAGGAGCTGAAGAACAAAAACGATTGGAGCAAAAAATAATGCGTGCCTACATATACGTTGGCGGAGTGATCGATCCCGCCGCCATCACGGAGCACCCGAAGCAGGGTGATCTTACCGTGGCCGCCGACAGCGGCTGGAACAATGCAGAGCAGCTTGGCGTGAAGCCGCAGGTGCTGCTCGGTGATTTTGATTCGATCGGCAGGGAAACGCTGCCCGATGCCGAGGAGATTTTGCAGGTGCCGCCCGAAAAGGATCGCACCGATACCCAGCTCGCGGTCGATCTTGCCCTCTCGCGCGGTGCTGACGATATCGTGCTCATCGGCGGGCTTTCGGGGCGCCTTGATCACACGCTCTCCAATCTCGCCGTTCTTGAATACCTGCACGAAAAAAACGTGCACGCCGTCATTACCGATGGCTTCAACCGTGCAAGGTTTCTCAAAAACACGGGTGCGCTCGTCGCCCGCAGCGAGTTTACGTATGTGTCCTTGCTCGCCGCAAGTGACACCGTAAAGGGTGTGACGGTCGAGGGATGTAAATATCCGCTTAAAAACGGCAAGCTGACGCGCACGTGCGGCTTTGCCGTCAGCAACGAGATCACGGGCAACTGCGCGCTGATCGAGGTGCGACGGGGTGCTGTATATCTCATTGAAAGTAAATAAAATCAACCGTGCGGCCATCGCATTTCGAGATGGCCGCACGGTTTTTCATTTTTTGCGGATGTGAAAGATGCGGCGCAGGATCGGCGCCAATACACCGGGTGATTTCATCAGTACGATCTTCATGTCATGCTCCTTTCACAGCGGTTTATGTGATGGGCTCTCCCTTGGCAGAATATGCACTTTCGCTTTGTTTCGCTCATACCATGTAGTGAGGTGAGGCTTATGTGTTCGATCAACGGGTGTATTGATTTTCACAACCCGAAAGGCGTAGATAAGGCGGCGGTCATTGCGGCGGGAAAAACACTCTCGCGGCGCGGCCCCGACGGGAACGGTGTACATGATTTCGGCGGTGTTTGCTTTTATCATAACCGCTTGGCGGTCATGGATCCCGCAGGCGGCAAGCAGCCGATGAGTGCGATGTTCCGTCGCAAACGCTATACCATTGTTTATAACGGCGAGATCTACAATTCGGATGCGCTGCGGCGCGAGCTGAAAATGCAGGGCGCAGTCTTTTTTACCGAATGTGATACCGAAACCGTGCTTTGGGCGTATATGATCTGGGGCGAGGCGGCACCGTCGCACCTGAACGGCATTTTTGCCTTTGCCGTGCATAACGAGACCGACGGCACCGTCTTTTTTGCGCGTGACCGCCTTGGTGTCAAGCCCCTTTATTACGCACAGATGGGGACTAAATTTTATTTTGCCTCGGAGCCGAAGGCGTTGCTCGCGCACCCTGAGATCCCGTCCGAGGTCGATGAGGTCGGCCTCTGGCAGCTTCTGCTGCTCGCCCCCGTCACGCTGCCGGGGCAAAGCGTGTTTCGGCACGTCAAGGCGCTTCCCGCGGGATACTGCGCCACACTTTCGCGTGAGGACTTCACGCAAAAGCCATACTGGCAGCTGCAGGCCTCGGTCTGTCATGACGATGCCGCCACGGCTGCCGAGCGCGTGCGTGAGCTGCTTGTGGATGCCGTCACGCGTCAGCTCGATAGCGATGTGCCCCTTGGCGTGCTGCTCTCGGGCGGGCTGGATTCCTCTTCCATTACAGCCGTGGCGGCAAGGGTGCTGGCAGCGCGCGGCAAAACGCTCGATACCTATTCCTTTGAGCATGAGGGCAATCGGGAAAGCTTTTCTCCCACACTCTTCCAGCCCGAGGGTGACGAGGCCTATGCCGCCGCACTCGCAGCGGAGCTTGGCACGGCGCATCGCGTGCTGACGGCCCCCACCGCCACCATCGCCGCCGAGCTGTATGCCGCTACCCTTGCGCGCGACCTGCCGGGGCAGGCCGATCTTGATTCCTCGCTGATCTATTATTGTGCCGAGATCAAAAAGCAGCATACCGTTGTGCTTTCGGGCGAGTGCTCGGATGAGATCTTCGGCGGCTATCCGTGGTTTTATCGCGAGGAGATGCTGCAAAGAGACTTTTTCCCGTGGCTGCACGATCCGATGGCGCGGATCGGCCTCTTTGATGCAGGGGCGGTGCGCGCTGCGCAGGGCTTTGATTTTATGCGCGATGTGTATCGGCAAAGCCTTGCCGACTGCCCCGTGGTTGAGGGAGAGAGTGAGAGCATGCGTCTGTCCCGCCGCGCCACGTGGCTCTCCACGCAGTATTTCATGGCAAACCTGCTGGAAAGAAAGGATCGCATGAGTATGTATGCCGCCGTCGAGGTGCGCGTGCCCTTTGCCGATCACCGTATCCTTGAATACGTTTTCAACCTGCCGTGGGAGGTAAAGTTCGAAAACGGGGTGGAAAAATCGCTTTTGCGCCGCGCCATGACGGGATACCTACCCGATCGTGTGCTCTGGCGCAAGAAGAGCCCCTATCCAAAGACCCACAATCCTCTGTATGAGAAGCTGGTGCGTGAAATGCTCGCCGCACGTCTCGGGCAGGATGGTTTTTTGAAAAGCACGCTGGATCAGCGCAGGCTCGCCGCGCTGCTTGACGGAGAAAACAGCACGTGGTTTGGTCAGCTGATGGCGCGGCCGCAGCTCGTCGCCTGGCTCTGTCAGCTTGATTTTTGGTTTGAGCAGTACCGCGTCAAATTGGTATAAGACCGACAGGAAATATCAGGAAAATCCCCTCCCGCACCGTCGCCCGCGGCGGTGTGGGAGGGGATTTTCTCGCGCGCGTATATAATTAAGGTATTTTGTTGGCGCAAAAAAGCTTTGTGCAGCAGGGCCAATGTGATAATTCTGTGAACAAAATATTTTGATATTTCCGCACAAACACCCTTGACAATGAGAGAAAAATTTGTTATAATTTACAAGAACTCTATACCCAAACTCTAAAAAAAACAAAAGGAGGGAGTTCCCACTTGTAGTGGGAGCAGAGAACAATGAAAAATTTTGTACGTGTTATCTGCCTTGTAATGGCATGTCTGTTCTGTCTGCTGGCTGTTGTTGCTTGTAAGGGCAACACCAATACTCGCAAGGGTGCAGGCGCAGCCAACGTCAGAGTTGACGAAGACGGTGTCAGATGGGCAGAGGACGAATGGGGCACTTGGCGTGAATACGACGATCTGCCCGATGGCGAGAACCAACTTGACTACGATGATGAGCCGATCTCGTTCCTGTACTGGACCGGTAACACCACGGTAAAGGCCGAGTTCGTGCAGGTAGAAGAGGTTGACGATGCACGTCTTTCTTCCATCTATAAGCGTAACGAGGCTATCATGGACCGTCTCGGCGTTGAGCTTGTGTTCACCGCAGAGGCAGGCGACTCCAGTAGCATGGATACCTTCGTTGCCCGTGTACAGCGTGCCTTCACTTCCGGCACCAACGACTTTGACTTGATCGGTGCATATTCCCGTGCACAGGGCGCTATGCTGACCGCAGGCCTGATCAAGAACATCACCGCAATCGAGAACAACTACCTCTCCGCTAAGGGTATTAACGGCAGAGAGACCTCTAAGCCCTGGTGGCCCGGCAACATTACCGGCAACCTCGGTATCAAGAACAACCTCTACTACGTTTCCGGTGACATTTCCACCAACGCTATTGACCAGATGCACTGCATCTACTTCAATAAGGACCTTGTCAACCAGAAGTATGAGGATGTAGCAAAAGAGTACTTTGCTGCTAACGGCCACAAGATGACCCCCGAAGCAGGCGAAGACGAGGGTGGCGATACCGCTACCAACATGGTTTACGAGTTGGCATATGCCGGCAAGTGGACCCTTGACCAGTTCCTTGCGCTCGCATCCAACACTTACATCGACTCCAAGAGTGACGGCGTTACCGTAGATGATACGTTCGGCCTTTGCTCTATCGGCTACTGTATGACTGCATTCTACGGCGGCTCCAACCTCCGTATGATCGAGCAGGATATCAACAGCGTGCTGAAGATCTCCGAGGACTGGACCAACTACAAGACCATCCGTCTGATCACCAAGCTGAACACCCTGATGGCTACCAGCAGCTATCATACCAACACCACCACGGGTAAGACCTACTTCACTCCCTTCAACAACGGCAAGTGCTACTTCTCCGTATACTACATGCGTATGGCAGAGGACTACCTGCTGAACAACGATAAGGTAGAGAACTACGGTATTCTTCCCATTCCGAAGTTTGACGATCAGCAGAAGAACTACTACACCGTTATCGGTAACGAGTTCTCCATCTACTCCATCTTCATCGATCGCGCTGACCGCGGCGATGCTGCGAACACCGACTCTATGCTGACTGCAGTTCTCGAGTGCTGGGCATCCGAGGCTTACCGTAAGACCACGCCCGTTATCTTCGAGCTTAACATGAAGCTGAAGTCCTCCCCCACCCAGTGTGAGGCAGATATGTGCGAGATCGTTCGTGCATCCATCGAGTTCGATATGGGCCGTATCTTCGGTTCTCAGCTCTCCGGTGAGGTTGATGAGACCATCCAGATGGACGGCATCATGGCCAACGCTGCTCTTTCGGGCACGCCTTGGACCACCGAGACCGGTAAGTACATCGACAAGATGAAGGATAACCTTGCATCCTTCGTAGCAGGTCTTGACCTCGTTTAAGATCTGATCATAAAAAACCACCGCCGTTCGGCGGTGGTTTTTTTGTTGCTTATCTTCGGCGCAGGATCGCCACGCGGTCGTTGCCGCCAAAGTCCTTTTTCACATCACAGGTATAGCCGTATTTCGCAGCAAGTGCGGTGATATCCTGCTTTTGATCATACCCGATCTCAAACAGAACCGCGCCGTCCCGCGAGAGCAGCGCAGTCCACTTTTCGAGGATCGCGCGGTAAAAATCAAGGCCGTCCGGCCCGCCGCAAAGTGCGGCTCTTGGCTCGTGGGCAACCTCCTGTTGCAGGGTCGGCACCACCTCGTCTCTGATATACGGTGGATTTGACAGGATGGCCGCAAACGTGTCGCGAAAAAGCAGATTGGGCGGTGCTTCAAGCACGTTGGCAAGCAGGGGGGTGAAGCGTGCGCTTACGTTGTTGCTTTGCGCGTTTTCGGTGGCAAGCGCCAGCGTTTGGGGGAAAAGGTCAATGGCGGTGGCAACGGTGTCGGGGCGGTTTGCCAGCGTCGAGATCGCCACGCAGCCGCTTCCCGTGCAAAGATCAAGAAAATGCGCCCCGTTTGGCAGCATTTTGATTGCCGTGTCCACCAAAATTTCGGTGTCGGAGCGCGGAATGAGGCAGTGCTCGTTCACCTTGTAGCGCTCGCGGTAAAAATCCCACGTTCCCAGAATGTATTGTAAGGGATAATGTGCGCATCGGCGTTCAACGGCACGCGTCAGCGCCTCATTGTCAAAGGCCTCGGTCAGCAGAGCAGCCTCCCCAGCGGCGTTTTCAATGCCCGCCTCAAGGAGCCGCGCGGTAATCTTTTCTCGGTTCATTTTTTTGCCTTTCAAATTCGAAATATCACTTGTATTTTTTGTAAGCTTATGGTAAAATAAGAGCAGTACCCGTAAAGGAGGCACTGTTATGGAACAAAAGACCAATTACGGCAAGATCATTGCCATCACCCTGTCGGTGATTGCAGCTGCCAGCGCCATTGCCTTTGTGCTTTACCGCTTGCTTCGCAATCTGATTGAGTTTTGCACCGTGTATGACGATCCCGACGAGGTAGAGGACTGCCTTGACTTTGACGAAATGGATGAAAATGCAGATGCTGAGGAGGAGATCCTGATCGACGCCACCGAAGATGAGGATGTCCCTGCCGACGCCGCGCCCGAAAACTAAAGCAAAAAGCTGCCGCATGCGGCGGCTTTTTCTTTTCCCGGAGCACGCACCATTTCTATTTTAAACTTTTTTTTCATTCTGTCAAGGGTGTTGTCCTTGCAAAGCCGCCGCGAATATGATATACTGATATCATCTTGCTGGAAAGGAGACTGATCATGCAGTCTTTTCGTCAAATTTCACCCGCCGCGCTTGACGGCGTATTTGATCTTATCGGCCGTGATTGGATGCTGATCACCGCCAAGGGCCGTGCCGCGGGGGACAAGGACATTGTCAATACCATGACCGCCTCTTGGGGCGGCATGGGCATTCTGTGGAATAAGCCCGTGGCCTTTTGCTTTGTTCGTCCGCAGCGCTATACCTATGCCCTTACCGAGCAGGCCGAGCGCTTTTCACTTTCCTTTTTTGAGGAAAAATACCGTGAAGCGCTCCGTCTTTGCGGCACCAAAAGCGGCCGTGAGGTAGATAAATTCGCCGCCGCGGGTCTTACCCCCGTTGAGGTCGAGGGGGTGCCGATCATTGCCGAGGCACGCCTGAGTCTTATCTGTCGTAAGCTCTATGTCGATACTTTGAAGGAGGAGGGGTTCCTGTTGCCCGAGCTCCTGAAAAATTATACCGCCAAGGATTTTCACCGCGTATATGTGGTGGAGATCGAGAAAGTTTTAGAAAGAAACGAGAAGATATGAGTACCGTATTTGAAAATGTCACAGCGCTTTGCCGTCGGGTACGCGCGGCTGCACCGCTGCTGGCCGCGGCCGATCATGCCAAGCGCTGCCGTGTGCTTGCCGCCATGGCAAGCGAGCTCCGCGCCGCCACCGATGCGGTGTTGGCTGCCAACCGCTATGACCTGGCCAAGGCCGCCGAAAACGGCGTGCCCCGCGTGATGATGGATCGCTTGATGCTGAGCGAGGAGAGAATTGACGGCATTGCCGCCGCTATTGAGGCGCTCATTGCCCTGCCCGATCCCTTGGCGGGGGGCGAGAGCTGGGAGCGCCCCGTGGGGCTCACCATCACCAAAAAGCCCGTACCCTTCGGCGTGGTCGCCATGATCTATGAAGCACGCCCGAACGTGACGGCCGATGCCGCGGCGCTCGCTGTCAAATCGGGTAACGCGGTCGTGCTGCGCGGCGGCAAGGAGGCCATCGAAACCAACCGCGCCATTGTGGCGGCACTCGGTGGCGCACTCGCAGCAGAGGGGATCTCGGCCGATGCCGTCGGTCTGGTTACCGATACCTCCCGTGAAAGCGCCGATGCACTCCTGTCGATGCGCGGCCTTGTGGATGTACTGATCCCACGTGGGGGAAAAGGCCTGATCCGCAACTGCGTGGAGAATGCCAAGGTGCCCGTCATCGAAACGGGCGCGGGCAACTGCCACGTGTATGTGGATGCTGCGGCCGACCTTGAAAAGGCACTCGCCGTTACCGTCAATGCCAAGTGTCAGCGCCCGTCGGTGTGCAACGCCGCCGAAAGTCTGCTTTGTCACCGCGCCGTCGCGGCGCGCTTCCTGCCCGCGTTTTTTGAAGCAACGAGAAAGTGGAACGTGGCCTTTCGCGCCTGCCCCGCGTCACTGCCGCTGCTGCCGAACGCCACCCCCGCCACCGAGGAGGATTTTTACACCGAGTATAACGATTACATCATGTCGGTGAAGATCGTGGATTCGGTTGAGGAGGCGGTAGCACACGTGAACGAAACGGGTACGGGGCACAGCGAGGCCATCATCACCGAGGATGAGGGCGCGGCCGCCTATTTCCTTGGCGCGGTCGATGCCGCCGCCGTGTACCACAACGCCTCCACGCGCTTTACCGATGGCGGCGAATTCGGCTTCGGCGCCGAGATCGGCATCTCCACGCAAAAAATGCACGCGCGCGGCCCGATGGGTCCCGCCGCACTCACCACCTTCAAATACCTTGTCAAAGGCAACGGCACCGTCCGATAAAAAACCCGCGGGGTAATTTTTTAAAATTACCCCGCGGGTTTTTTTATGCAGCTGCCTTTTCCTTTTCGTCCCTTTTCCTTTTCCTGCCCGTCGCCCTTACGGCGCGGGGCTCAGCGCACGCACCTTCTTGCGGCGGCTGCCTCGGCCATGGCCACGCAGAGCGCGGGGAAGGGGATGCCGTCCGTTTTGGCCGCCAACGGCAGCAGGCTGGTGGAGGTCAGCCCCGGCAGGGTGTTGGCCTCCAGAAAGCGCGGGTGCCCTGCGGCGTCCTCCTTGAAATCGATGCGCGCCGCGTCACGCAGCCCAAGGGCATGGTAAGCGGTTGTGGCTAAGCGGCACAGGAGCGCGGTCTTGTCTTGGTCGATTGGGGCGGGGCAAAGCTCCTCGGTGGCGCCGGGCGTGTATTTGTGTGCATAGTCGTACACGCCCCCTTGCGGGCGGATCTCCACGATGGGCAGCACGCGGCCGCAGAAAACCGAGACGCTGTATTCCCGCCCCGAGAGATATTCCTCCAGCAGCATGGGTGCGGTTGGTGCGAGCGCTGAGAGCGTCGCCGCATCCGCGACCTGTGAGAGCCCCACGCTCGAGCCGCCGCAAAGCGGCTTGAGTATGGCGGGCAAGGGGCAGGCGGGCGGCGCCTGCTGCGGCAGCCACACTCCACCCGCCGCCACGGGCACTCCCGCCGCCGCCACCGCCGCCTTGGCGCGCCCCTTGTCAAGCGCCAGCGCAGCCGCCTCGGGCCCCGCACCCGTGTAATGAAAAATGCCCGCCTGCTCAAGGCGGCTTTGCAGAATACCGCCCTCCCCCTCGCCGCCGTGCAGGGCAAGGAAAACGGCGTCCGCTTGCCGCATCGCCTCACAAAGCGCGGTCGAGAGCTTGCCGCCGCGATAGTCGAGGGCCAGCACGCGGTGCTGCGTGCCGGCAAGCGCACCGATCACGGCCGTGGCACTCTCTACCGAGACCTCTCGCTCCTCGCCCGTGCCACCGTATAACATCAGGATCTGCATCATATCACCCCCCTGTTGAAGAATGTATGACATGGAGGGGGGAGTGGTGATAGAAAACCTTTTGATGCGAGGTGCAGAGGGATGCAGTGCGACGCGCGAGAAGTGAGTTTTGGTGAGAAGAGCGGAGGCTCTGCTTTGGTTGTTGACAAACGGTGCCAAAAGGAGTATAATGGCTATGTTGACAGTTGCTGGAATGTAGAGAGGAGGACATGATGGAACTGATATTTTTAGCGTTCTGCGCTTTTATTTTAATCTTTAATCTTTTGATATCAATGATCCGCGGTACGCGCAAAACGGTGCTTCGTTTGCTGACCGTGGTGATCGCTGCCGTGGCAGCCTTTTTCCTGGCGCGCGCGATTGGTGCCGCTTTTGGTGACGAGGTGGCGCTGTGGCTGGAGGCCACCGTGGGCGGCGACCCCAATTTCGCACCGTTGTTTAACGGCGAGGTGGCGGCAAGCGACGCCATTGCCGTGATGGCGCGGATGCTGTTTGCACCTCTTGCGTTTTTGGTGCTGTTTGTGGTCCTCAAGGGGCTTTTGATCTTCCTTTACTGGATCCTTTGCGGTGTCACGCGCCCCGACTATGCCGATTCCGCGGCCAGTCATTTTATCGCGATTCCCATCGGTCTTGTGACCGCCCTGATCGGTATTTTCGTTTTCGTGTCTCCCGTGTTTGGTTATCTTGACGTGGCGACCACGATGCTCTCCTCGATGAATGCGGAGAGTGAGAGCGCCGAGACGCAGGAGCTGGTGGAATATAACGAGCAGCTTTTGACCCCTGCCCGCAACACGCCCGCGCTGAGCACCTGCTACGATACGCTCGGCGTGAAGATCTTTGACGGTCTTACTGCCTCCGAGTGGCAGGATGAGGACGTGCAGCTGCGTGAGGAGATCGCGATTCTCGCGGATATGCTCGGCAACGTGCAGGTGCTCGGTGCCAAGGAGGTTGAGGCTTACGGCGAGGCGGAGTGCGCTGCCGTAGAAGCGCTGGCTAAGGATATTTCCGCATCTCCCATGCTTTCGGTGCTTTGCTCCGGTGTGCTGAGCACGGCCTCGAACCATTGGCTGCAGGGTGAATCCTTTATGGGTGTGGAGCCGCCCTCGCTCGGTGACAACGGTGACCTGCTTTTCCATGCATTTTTGGAGGTGTTTTCTACCTCGAACAAGGATAACATTGGCGATGATCTGCTGTTTTTTGCCGACGTGTTTGAGTTGGCGGTAAAATACAACGTGATCACCGGATTCAGCAGCGGCGATGAAAACGCCTTTGCTGCGCTGATCACCGACAGCGGCTTCCTTTCCGATACACAGCTGCTGCTGAGCACGCATCCCCGCATGGCTCCCCTTAACGTGGCGCTGGTGGACGTTGGTATGCGTTGTGCATTGAGGAAAATGGGCTTGCCCGAGGATGTGCTTGCCTCGCACGGTGACCTGCTGAATGATATGAGTCAGGCGCTGCAGGCAATTCCCGCCAAGGCCGACGGCACTGTGGACAGCGAGGCGCTGGCACAGGATCTTGCCAACGTATTTTCCGAGCACGAGCTTGTGATAAACGAGGCTGCGACCCACCTGGTAGCAGACGCTGTGGCAGAGCACTTTACCGCCGAGGAGCTGCAGACCCTGACTACCGAGCAGGTGGTGATGAAGCTGGCAGAGCGCTTTGAGATGGTTGACATCAGCAAGCTGGCCGGTACCGATGTTGAGGAACTTTTGCCCGAATAAGCCGTATCCGTATCAAAAAGGCATTGGCGATGAACGCCAATGCCTTTTTTGGCATACGCTTTGTTTGAGGTGATATGATGATTGCTTATAAGGCTTATGACCGTATGCGTGCCGTGGAATATGCGCGTCGGTATGCATTTTCGCGTAACCCCCTGTTCTACAATTTTACGGGCGTTGGCGGTGATTGCACCAATTTTGTGTCGCAGGCGCTGCTGGCGGGTAGCTGCGTGATGAACTACACGCCCAATTTCGGGTGGTATTACCGCACGTCACAGGATCGCGCACCCGCCTGGACGAGTGTGGAATTTTTTTGGGAGTACATGACCGAGGCCCCGCGCTTTGTGGAGGCGGGTGGCAACACGGGGCCGTTTGGCAGGGAGGTGACGCGCGCCGAGCTGCAGCTCGGCGACGTGGTGCAGCTCGCGAACGATACGGGAGATTTTTATCACACGCTCCTTGTGACGGGCTTTCGCGGTGAGGAGCCGCTGGTGGCGGCGCATTCGATCGATGCGCTTGACAGACCGCTTGACGATTACAATTATGCCACGGCGCGGTATCTGCACGTGATCGGCGTACGCGTGGCGGTGGAGGTGCCGGATTGCTTTGATGCGCTGCTCGCGGGGAGTGCATTGCCGCAAGAGACATGATTCGAGGACAAGGATGCGAGCAGGGTGCGAGGGGCGGGAGAAGTGTGGCGGTGCGGACAGCCGAGGACGCCTCTCCCTACGGGAAAGAATGCGCGAACAAGGTGCGACGAATGTAAGGGGCAAAGAAATTATATCGACAAAAGCTGCGAAAGTTTGAGAAAAATATTGCTTTTGAGGAGGGAATGTGCTACAATAAAGCGGTTTGTAAAACACGCGCGGAGGTAGATAACATGACGACGGTGATTTTGGTGTTTGCGCTATCGGTGGCAAGCATGCTTCTGCTGGTTTTTTTGAAGCCGGCGGTGCACGTGGGACACACGGCGATCAGTATCTTTTGGGTGGCGCCCGTGGCGGGTGTCTTGGTGCTGCTGCTCCTCGGTCTCATTTCCCCCTCGGAGATCGGGGCGGGACTGACCGCACCGGGTGCGGTGAACCCGATACAGATCCTGGTGCTCTTTTTCTCCATGACGCTGCTCTCGGTCTTTCTTGACGAGGCGGGCTTTTTTCGCTATCTCGCGGGGCAGATCATGCGCCGTGCGGGCACGGGGCAAATGAAGCTTTTTGTCAGCCTTTATCTTGCGGTTTCCGTGCTGACCGTGTTTACCTCCAACGACATTGTGGTGCTGACCTTTACCCCGTTTATTTGTTATTTCGCCAAAAACGCCGAGATCGACCCGCTGCCCTATCTTTTTTGCGAGTTTGTGGCTGCCAATTCCTGGAGCATGCTGCTGATCATCGGCAACCCCACCAACATCTACCTTGCCGCAAGCAGCGGGATATCCTTTGCCGATTACGTGGCAAGGATGCTGCTGCCGACGGTGTTGGGAGGCCTGACTTCTTTTTTGATGCTGCTGCTTTTATTCCGTCGCAAGCTGTCTGCGCCCATCGGCGGTCGCGCCCCCGACGTGCTGCCGATGGACAGACCCGCCGTTTGCCTTGGCGGTGTGGCGCTCGGCGGTTGTGTGGTGCTGCTGGTGCTATCTTCTTATCTTGACATGCCGATGTGGCTGATTGCGGCGGCATTTTGCGTGGGGCTCTATGCGGCGGCCGCGGTGTTGCAGCTCGTGAGAAGGCAGGGGATGCGTTTGATCTTGCGCAGTCTGCTGCGCGCGCCGCTTGACGTGATCCCTTTCGTGCTTTCCATGTTTATGCTGGTGCTGGCCCTGAACAAAGTGGAGGCTACTGCTCTGTTTGCCTCTTATCTGTCGGGCAGCGGCGAGATTCTCCGCTACGGTGTGGCATCCTTTCTTGCCGCGAACGTTTTGAACAACATTCCGATGAGCGTGCTGTTCTCCTCGATCGTGGCGGCGGGCAACGCTTCAACGGGTGCGCTGCTGGCGGCCGTGATCGGCTCGAACATCGGTGCGTTTCTCACCCCCATGGGGGCGCTTGCCGGCATTATGTGGATGGCGATGCTGAAGGATCAGGAAATTTCCATTTCCTTTGGCAGGTTTACCTTGCTTGGCGCGGCGATCTCGGTGCCGACGCTGCTGGCTTCCTTGGCGGGGCTGTACATATAAGAAAAAAGGCGCGAGCTTTTGCTCGCGCCTTTTTTGTTTATTTGTTTAAATACAGCAGATTGACGTAGTATTCGATGATATCCACGCAACGCTCAAAGCCGAGCTCCTCGGTGTTCAGACAGAGGTCATAGTTGCGTGCATTATCCCAATCGCTGCCCGTGTAGTAGCGATAATAGGTGCTGCGTGCGCGGTCGATCTTCTCGATCTTTCGCTCGGCCTCCTTACGGGAAAGGCCGTATAGCTCCACAACCTTGTCGATGCAGAAATCCATGGAGGAATAGATAAAGATGCGCAGCACGTTTTTCTTTTCCTTCAGAACGTGGTCGGCACAGCGGCCGACGATCACGCAGTTTTCCTTTTCTGCGACCTCTTTGATGATTTTTGCCTGAAAATTAAAAAGGTTATCGTCGGAGGTGAATTCACCGCGGTCGGGCGGAATGAGCTGCTTGCCAAAGGAACGGTCATAGCGCTTGAAAAAGGCGGTTTTGCCTGCTTCGTCGGCCTTGTGGAAAAGATCTAAGTTGATGCCGCTTTGCTCCGAGGCGAGCTCCATGATCTCGCGGTCATAAAAATGAATGCCGAGGCGCTCGGCCAGCATTTTGCCGATGGTACGGCCGCCGCTGCCAAAGCCGCGCGCAATGGTTACAGTAAAGTTTGACATAATTGCCTCCTTGTGCCGATTGTGGCGTGTGCTGTCACAAGCTTATTATAACACCTTGACCGCCTTTTGTCAAAGGGTATTTGGTTGTTTTGCGCGAGAATGCTTGACAAAATTTGTGATTTGTGCTATGATAACACCCACGGGCGGCCACACGGTTGCTCGCATTTGCCGGTGTGTGCGAATCTAATTTCGCCACACACCGCTCATGTTTCGCGGGTGTGTGCGAATCTAATTTCGCCACACCGCTCTGTTTCGCGGGTGTGGCGAAATTGGCATACGCATAAGATTTAGGATCTTACGCCGCAAGGCGTGCAGGTTCAACCCCTGTCACCCGCACCAAATAAGCACTGCAATTATGATACGAAACGGTATCGTAAAAGCGGTGCTTATTTTTTATTCCAAAGCCTTGATTTATAAGGCTTTTTCTTATTTTTAGGGATAGTGATAAGTTTAGGCATCTTTTGTCGGCGCTTTCC
>JAFTKK010000033.1 GCA_017453325.1 Clostridia bacterium | reverse complement strand
CTCGGCGCAACATTTTTGCATCTTTTGCCGCGTCGCGGCTTGTAAGGTATTACATAACTGCGCCACGCCACAGCAAAATCTGCGAAAAATCTTTCAGCCGAGAGGTGCTTCGCAGTTTCGGCAGAGCAAAAAGGTGGCATGACAAGGGAAAGGGGCGCAGTCATATGCGGATACGACAAAGCGCTTTCCCACAGTCAGGGCGCGTTTTTGCCTGCCCAAACCTTGCGGGTTCGGCTCTCTTCGGCTATATCCGAGCTTGTTATGCAGCGGTTAGCGCGCCGAAAAAACTACGTGCGATGCGAGAGGGCGCGCGCCTTGCTCTCGCCCATGGCGTGATATGGGAGCGTCTCGTAAGTCAAGGCGTGTCTTTCGCAATATTCCTTGATGCGCGCCAGCTCCGCCCCGTCGTTGAAGTCGGGGATCACGGGAATGCGCACAAGAACCTGCTTGCCGCGCGCTTGCAGCTGCTGCAGGTTAGAAAGGATCAGACGGTTATCGACACCCGTGCCGCGGCGGTGCAGCTCGGGATCGAGGCACTTGATATCGTAAAGGAAAAGATCGGTGTACGGCAAAACGGCCTCAAAGGAGGCAAACGGCACGTGCCCCGCCGTATCAATGGCAACGGATATGCCCTTTTCCCGACATTTTCCTGCCATTTCCGCCAAAAATGCGGGATAGAGCATACATTCTCCGCCCGAAAAGGTCACGCCGCCGCCCGTGGCATCATAATAGATCTGATCTGCGGCAATCACGTCAAGGAGCTCATCCGTGCCGTAAGCCCTGCCATAAAGGCGGCGCGCCTCGGTGGGGCAGCACGCGGTGCAAGCACCGCAGGCGGAGCAGACCTCGGGGGTGGCGCAAGCGGTGCGGCAAGCGCCGCAGCCAATGCATTTTTCGCGGAACACCGCAAGCTCTGCCGCCGCGCGCTGTCCCTCGGGGTTGTGGCACCAGGTGCAACGGAGATTGCAGCCCTTGAAAAACACGGCGGTGCGCAGCCCGGGGCCATCTGCGGTGGTGGCACGCTTGATATCAAAAATAAGCGGTGCTGTCATGGCGGCACGCTCACAGTTCGTTCATGGCTTGCAGCTCTTCGTCGGTGAGTGTCACAGAAAGGCCGCGTAAATTTTCGAGCAAATGGGCATAGCTTGCCGAAAAAAGCGGGATCACACGCGGATAACCCGCCAAGCGATGGATATTGGTAAGCCACGCCACCACCAACGCGCTCGGCGTCACGCCCTTCTCTGCTGCCAGCTCGCGCAGGGCGGCAAGGCGCGCGCCGCCCTCGTATTCATCCCCCAGACGCTCGGGGCTTTCATACGCGCCCTTGCAAAGGCAGGAGTAAGAAACAAGCGGCATATTCTTGTCGCACAAAAAGCGCAGGCGCTCTCTGCCCGTGATCTCGTTATAGGTATATTTGGGCGCCACGCTGCTCCTCGGATAGAGATAGGTAAAGCGCTGCTGCATGACGGTATAGGGCGTCAGCTCCTTCGCCTTGGCCAATGCATTGGCCTCCGCTACGCGCCACGTGTCAAAATTGCTGGTGCCGAGCGCACGCACCTTTCCCTTTTTCACCAGCGCGTGAAAGGCCTCCATCGTTTCCTCCATGGGCGTTGCGGGGTCATCCGAGTGCGCGTAATACAGATCAACGTAGTCGGTGCCGAGCTTGCGCAGGCTCTCGTCGATCCAATACTCGATCTGCGCTTTTTTGAGGCCCGCGCCCACGCCGTGGCGGTCAAAGCCCACCTTGGTGGCCAGCACCACGCGATCACGGCAGCCGCGGTCACGCAGCCATTCGCCGAGCAGCGTCTCGCTCTCGTCTCCCGTCCCCGCCCAATGGGCGTAATTGTTAGAGGTATCGACAAAATTGCCGCCCATATCGAGATAGGCGTCAAGCACACGGTAGGCCTCCTTTTTTTCGGTCACGGTGCCGAAATTCATCGCGCCGAGCGCGACCTCCGATACGGTAAGGCCGTTCGGGAGCAATATTTTTTTCATGATCTCTCACCTTTCCAAAAATTATTGTAAGCGATTGATGATATCATCCTGCAAGCGGCGGCAGATATCCACGAACACGCCGCTGTAGCCCGTCACGCGCACGCGCAGATCGCGATGCAGATGCGGATTTTTTTGTGCATCCACCAGATCCTCGGGGCGCACGGCGGTGACCTGGGCATGCAGACCGCCGCGGTTCAAATAGGTGGCAAGCAGCGCCGCAAATATCGCTCTGCCCTCCTCGCCCGCAAATTGCTTTGTGTCAACGTCGAGATTGAGCGCCCCCGAAAGCAGCCCGTCGGCGGGCAGGTGAAGCATGGCGTTCAGCATGGCCGTGAGGCCGTTCGTGCAGGAGCCGTTGGCAGGTCGCGTGTTTTGTGAAAACGGTGTATGGGCGCGCCTGCCGTCGGGCGTGGCGCCGTACCCCTCGCCGTATCTGAGATGCCAGGTGTCGCTTTGCATACAGGGCACCAAAAACAGCCCCTCGGCCGCAAGATACGGTCGGCTTTTTTCAATCACCAGCGTGCTCGCCGTATGCGAAAGCCGTTCGGCATGCGCATTTGACAAGGGCGTATCCATGCCGTACTTTTCAGCCCCGCGACAAAGGGCAAGCACCCGGGGGTAGCCCTCAAAATCGGCATCCACGGCGGCAAGCAGCTCGGATAGCGTCAGCTTTCCCTCGCGCATCACAAGCTGATCGACGGCGATAAAGCAATCGGCGACGGTGGCAAACATCTGAAAGGCTTGCAGCTCAAAATGATATTTTGCACCCGCCGAAAAGCAGGTCGCGCTTTCAAGCGAGCCTCTGAGAAAGCAATCGGCATAGGTGAGGACAGCCGACGGACGGCGACGGCGCACCGCCACCTCTCGCGACACGTGCTGCAGCTTGCGATCCACAAAATCCGCCATCTCGTCAAAGAAGAGCGTGTAAAAATGCTCGATGGTGACCTCGCGCGGGTCTCGCGCGGCCAGCGTGCGCATCACCTCCACGAAAATCTCGGGCCAGCTGTGCTCGCCGTGGGTGCGCATATACGGGATACTCAGTGCCGCGCGCTCCTCCTCAGAACGGTAAGCACCGTACTGATCGGACCACGGGCTGCCCTGTATCCAAGCGCCCTGATCGCCGGGAGATGGCCAATTGCAGCCGAAATGGGCATACCGCCGCGCATCGGCCTCGGGCAGCCCAAGGCGGCGCCAGGCGGCAAGGATATTGTCGTCATTGTAAAACATCAGCGAGGCGCTGGCAAGCGCCTTTTCTGTCAATGTGCGCCAGAGCGCGGGATGCCGCGCATCCATCCCCTTTTGATAGCGCACCACCACAACGGGATTTTTAAAGGCGGGCTCAATGCACGCGGCAAAGAGCTCGGTCAGCTCGTTGACGGCATCTCGGCCCTGCTCGTCGGTGCCGCCAAGCAGCAGATATTGCGGCGCATCAAAGCAATAGATGCGCGCAAAGGTGGTGCTGTTGGTCTCATCCCCCACCTGATGCTCGCCGCGCCCCATGATGAGATTGTGCTTGCAGTAATAGTCGGTAATATACGCAGCCGCGCGCTCGCGGGTCAGCGTGCCGCGCGCAAGCTCGTCACGGTAAAGCGGATACAGGATCCTGTCAAGACGCCCCACGGTAAGGGTTGGATTTCTGGTAATGTACGCGCAATTGATAAGGGTGACGACCCACAAAAGCTGCAGAGCGACCGCAAAGCGCTCGGGGCGGGCGGTGGCTGCGGCTCTCAGGTTTTCGGCAAGCTCGGTCATGCCCCTTTCCTTGGCCGCTGCGGCATAGCGCAACAAATACGCGGCGATGGCGTCATAGACCTCAATCACAGCCGTCAAAAATATCTTTTTTTCGGCATCGGTCTCGCGTGCCAGCTTCTCCTCGCACAAGGCGCGCATGCCGGGCAGCCCCAGCTCTGCCACCGTCTCCCAGGAGTAGGTGCAATGCCCTGCGCTGAGAAAGGTTCTGTGCTTCGGATAATCGGGATGGCGGATGTAGGCTTGAAAGATCCGCTCCTCCTCTTCGGTGAGCTCGCGATCCACGCACCGCCCCGCCACGAGATCATACTCGGCCAGCGGCACCGACACGCGCGAGAGCAGCTCCGACAGGGTCGCGGAAAAGCGACGGGGCTGCGGCAGATCGGCATATTTCGATTTGATATCGCTTAGTATGAGCACACGCTCGACGCTGGTGGCCTGCAGCGGCTTTTCAACCAGCGCGCGCTTGGCCTCGGCAATATTCGGCTCTGTGATATTCATATTTTCTCCTTACAATACACTCATGCTGACAATGCCGCCGAGCGCGAGCAGCGAGCCGCAAACGCTGCGCGGCGTGATGCGCTCTCCAAAAAAGAGGACGGCGGTAACATTCACGGTAATGAGGCACCCGCCCTTGATGATGGGATAGAGCACCTGCGAGGACATGCCGTAATCGTTGGTGGCAACGGTTTGAAAATAATTGGCCGCAAACATACAGACCGCCATCACAAAAATATGCAGCAGGACCTGCGGTCGGCGCGCGCGCGGCCGTGCGGCACCGTCACCGTGCGCTTTGGTGCGTGCGGCGTGCATGCGCCGCAAATACCACATACCCAAAACCAGGAAAAGCAGCGCTGCCGCAAATACGTATGTATAAAAATGGTAAACGGTCTTGGGGTAGGTCAGCTCCCCGTGCAGGCTGCCCGCAGCGGTATAATGCTGCTTGTAAAGCTGCTGCGCAAAGCCCGAAAGCCCGTCGCCGACGGCGGCAAGCAGCAGCAAAGCCGCCCCTGCCACGCCCCCACCCGCCGTTTCCTTGCTATGCCCCGCGAGCACCGCGGTTGCCAGCACGATCATGGCAAATCCGAGCATTTTCGCCCCCGAGATCGGCTCCGCAAACAAAAGGGCGCAAAGGACTGCGGGCAAAATAGAGCCGAGCGTGAGACCGACGTCCACCGCGACCAAGGAATTTTTTTTGATCGCCAGGAGCCAGCCGACCAGAAAGGCTGCATTGGAGGCACCCGACAATGCGCAGATGGCAAGCATGCCGCCCTCCACGAGCAGGTGGCCCTGCACGCCCTCAAGAAAGACCAACGCAATGCCGATCAATATGCAAAACAGCATGCGTAAAAGATTGAAGAAATACGCATCCCCCGTGTCTGCCACATAGCAGCTTGTCTTTTTGCCGCAATAGCCCTTGACTGTAAGACAACACAGGGCAATGCCAACGATAACATATACCATAAATCGCTCCAAAGCACCGATGATTTACCTTTATCATAGCAAAAAGCTGTGTCATGTGCAATGCACGATCATAAAAAGACCTTGATTTTTCTGCACAAAAAGGATATAATGAGGACAAGAAGATTTTTCCCTCGGAGGCAGCATATGAAAAAGATCACCGTCACAGACCTTTGCTACACGAACGTCGATTTTGTCATAGCCGATATTTTCCCCGAAAGCTGGGGGCAGCGAAAGGAGTTTTCGCTGTATCGGCAGAACGCGCGACCCTGCAGCGCCCTGTTTTTCGTCTGCACGGATATTGAGGTCACCTTTTTCTCCCCCGACCGCGCCCAGCAGGTGGCGGGAAAGGGGGACATCGTCTTTATTCCGCAAGGGATCTGCTACCATGTCCGTGTGACGGGCGGCGGAGCGCCCGCCACCGACACGTATACCGTGAATTTCGACCTGCTTGACGAGACACGCGAGAAGGTGCTGCTCGCTGACAGGATCGAGATCCTTGCCAACCGCCAAGATCATTTGCCGAGCGTGCATCTCAAAAACCTTTACGACACCTTTTACAGACCCCAAAAAAGCGAGACGGGCGACAGACGCAATCTGGCAAAGGCAAAGGGCGAGTTCTTTCTTTTGCTCGATCTCGTTGCCGAATCAGCCTCCCGAGACAGCGATTTTTATTATCCCATCCGACGGGGGGCTGAGGCCTTTCTTAGGGAATGGAGCCAAAACGAAAAAATAGAAAAATATGCACAGATGAGCGGCGTCAGCGTCACCTATTTTTACCGCTGCTTCCGCAAATGGTCGGGGAGCAGCCCCATTGAATACCGCAACCTGCTGCGTCTGTCAAACGCCGAAAGCCTGCTGCGATGCACCGATATGCAGATCAAGGAAATTGCCTGCGCCGTCGGCTTTGAGGATCCCTTTTACTTTTGCCGCATCTTTTCCGAGCGCTTCGGCACCTCCCCGAAAAATTACAGAAAAAAGCACCATACCGATTAAGCGAAAAGAACGGCACGACCGCAGGCGGTCGTGCCGTTCTTTTTGTGCTTGGTTGCAACTGTTTTCCAACGTGCAACCCGCCTTGGAAGTCTGCGTGAAAAAGCTTCACTCTTTTCCCAACAGCTTGTGATAATAATAGATCGGCATGGCGCTCCAGCCGTGGCAAAGGCTGCCTGCGCCGCCAAAGTCACTCTCGCCCTTCAGGGTCTCCCAAAACGAGGTCGCACCGCGAGAGAGCATATAGCCGTATTTCTCTCGGATATCCCGAAGGACGTGCTCCCTGTTGGCAGGCGAGTATGCCAGCAGCGCGTCATACACGTAGCCGAGCATGGAAAGCGTCGCGGGAACCAGGGCAGCAGAGTTCTTTACCGCCTCGGCGGTGCGCCCGTCTCCAAGGCCGATCAAAAGCGCCATGGCATTGCCGAGCTGCGAATACTGCTCCTTGCCCTGCGTGCTGAGGAAAAACAGGCCGCTTTCCTCATTGTAAAACAGACGCGCGATCGCCGCACGCATGGCGGCGGTATCGGCATCAAAGCGCACACCCGCCATGTCACAAAGCACCGCAAAGCGCTCCGCGGCATATACAAAGGCACAGTTCAGTATCAGAGGATACTTGTGGGGGTGCCAATCCTTCTCCTTGGCAAAGAGCACGCCCGCGCTTCCCTCGCTCCACTCGTAAAAATTCCAATAGGGCGGCGGGAGCTCGGCGATCAAGCCGTTTTCCTCTATGCGCGCTTGCAGAGCACGCATGATGCCCAGCATGGTATCCATGGTTTCGGCGAGAACGGTGCGATCCCCCGTGTGCATCACGTATTCGTACACCGCCACGGGATACATCACCGAGAAAAACGGAATGGCAGGCGTGTTGACGGCGGGATAGGTCAGCTCCAAAAAGCCGTCGGCACGGGTGCCCTTTGACATAAAAACAAGGTTTTCGCGCGCAAAGTCGGTCTCCTCAAAGGCATAGTAGCCCGAGAGCATCTGATTGCGCGAATCAAGCACGTAGAGCGCCTGCTCGCGCCAGGGGCAATCCTCGTAATGATCGTGCATACAAAGGCGCAGCGTGCGCACGCAGGTATCGTAAATCGCGCGGTCGGGACCCGTGAGGTCAAATTTCCGTTCGGTCAGCGGATACAGCAGCGGACGCACGCCGAGCGAAAGGATTTCCACGCCATCGGGGGCAATGACCTGCAAATAGCGCGCGGCGACGCGCACAAAGGTCTGCAAAAACGCGTGCTCGCCCGCCTCCACCTCAAAATCAAGCGAAAAATCGCGCCTGCCCAAAAGGTAGCGCACCTGCCCGTCGGCAAGATGCTCGCCGTAGGCGATCTTCACACGGCAGGGCTCGCGGGCAATCAGAGAAAGATAAACGTAGCCCGTCTCCTCTCTGCCGAGATCGTAAATGCAGCCGTTCGACGCAAGCGGCACACCGGGTACGGGGGCTTGCAGCTCCGCCTTTTTGACGGGGCGCTTTTTGATGCGGCGCGTCTTTTCTACCACAACAGCCCCTCGGTCGGTGTGCGGTGTAGCGCAACGCATGCCCGAGGTAAAGCCAAGCTGCGTGGTAATGCTTCTTGCCTGATGCTGTACGTAGCGCGCATCATAGCCGCAGCGTGTGCCCTCTTGACTGCAAGCCGCGAGGGTGCCGTCAACTTCAAGCGAGAAGATCACCCCCGCGCCGTCATCAATATGCGTGGCGCTGTTCATGCCCTCGTAGCGCACGGTCAGAGAAAAGCGGTTGGGTCCGCTTTGACAGTAGGGCGTGATGTCGATCTCGTCGCAGTATTTTTCAAAGGGATAGCCCGCAAACTGCCCAAAATCGGCAAGCGCACCGTTCACGTAAAGCACGTAATCGGTCTCGGCGGCAATGCTGAAGAGCGCAGTTTGCCCCCAAAAATCAAACTCCCCTTCAAAAAATGCATATTCATCGGGGGCCGCGTGCTCGGCCAACCATATCCATTGCGCTTTTTCGTGTATCATATGTGCATCCTCCACTCGTTCACCTACCTTCAACATAGCATAATCGGCAATTAAAGTCAAGTATATATATAAATATTTCATTTTCCTCTTGATTTTTAAAAAAATTGTGCTATAATATCATTTGTAACAAAACACGAGGAAAAAGGTTGCCCTTTTCGGTGCCCGTCACAGAGAGAGCCGACACGGCTGCAAGCGGCTTACGGGAGAAAATGCGGCGTTTCCCTTTGGAGTGGACAGGGTGAGGGCGTGCGACGGCACGCGGTAGCCTTGTACGGCAGATCCCGTTATCGATCGGTAAAGTGTTGGCTTTGCGCCTTCAATTCGGGTGGTACCGCGAGCGAAATTTCGCCTCGTCCTGATGTTTCGGGACGGGGCTTTTATTGTTTTTGGCGCCACCAAGCTAAGAAAGGAAAAGACATGAAAGAAAAACTGCAACAGATCAAACAAGCGGCACTTGCCGAGCTGCAAGCGCCCGACTGTGACACCGAGGCGCTGCGCGTCAAGTACCTCGGCAAAAAGGGTGAGCTGACCGCCGTTTTGCGCGGCATGGGTGCCCTCACGCCCGAGGAGCGCCCCGTGGTGGGTCAGATGGCAAACGACGTGCGCGCCGAGATCGAGGCTGCGCTGGCCGAGCGAGTAGCCGCCGCCAAGGAGCAGGCGCTCATTGACCGCCTTGCCCGCGAAAAGCTTGACGTCACGATGCCCGCCAAGTGTGACCGTGTGGGTCACCAGCACCCTCTCACCCGTGCACAGCGCGAGATGGAGGAGATCTTTATCGGCATGGGCTTTGAGATCGCCGAGGGCCCTGAGGTGGAATACGACTATTACAACTTCCAGGCGCTGAACATCCCCGAAAATCACCCCGCCAGAGACACGCAGGATACCTTTTACATTACCGATAACATTCTGCTGCGCTCCCAGACCTCGCCCGTGCAGGTGCGCGTAATGGAGAAGCAGAGCCCCCCCATTCGCGTGATCTCCCCCGGACGCGTTTACCGCTCCGACGCGCTTGACGCCACGCACTCTCCCCTGTTCCATCAGATGGAGGGTCTGGTCGTAGACAAGGGCATTACCATGAGTGACCTCAAGGGCACGCTGGAGACCTTTGCACGCAAAATGTTCGGCGAGAAGACCGAGATCCGCTTCCGCCCCCACCACTTCCCCTTCACCGAGCCCTCCGCCGAGGTTGACGTTTCCTGCTTCGTGTGCGGCGGCAAGGGCTGCCGCGTGTGCAAGGGCGAGGGCTGGATCGAAATTCTCGGTGCCGGCATGGTGCACCCCTTCGTGCTCTCTAACTGCGGCATTGACCCCGAGGTATACAGCGGCTTCGCCTTCGGCATGGGCCTTGAGCGCGTCACCATGACCCGCTACGGCATTGACGATATTCGTCTGTTCTATGAAAACGACGAGCGCTTCCTCAAGCAGTTCTGAGAAAGGAGACACCAATCATGAATTTGTCTATGAAATGGCTTGCGGACTTTGTTGACGTTGCCTATATTGATATTAAGGATTAATTCGACAAGCTGACCCTCACGGGCTCTAAGGTCGAGGGCTTTGAAAAGATGGGCGCCGAGATCGAGAACGTGGTGGTGGCGAGGATCGAAAAGATCGAGCCCCATCCCGACAGCGACCATTTGCTGATCTGTCAGATGAACGTGGGCAAGGACGAGCCCGTGCAGATCGTAACGGGCGCGCAAAACGTCTTTGAGGGCGCCATCGTGCCCGCGGCACTCCCCGTGGCCAAGCTCCCCGGCGGCGTTGTCATTAAGGACGGTAAGCTGCGCGGCGTCCCCTCGCACGGTATGCTTTGCTCGATGGGTGAGCTGAACCTCACCGTACACGAGTGCCCCGGCAAGGAGGAAAACGGCATCCTCATTCTCGACGAGTGCTTTGGGGACAAGATCGGCGCCGATATCCGCGAGGTACTCATGCTCGACGATACCGCCGTGGAGTTTGAGATCACCTCGAACCGCCCCGATTGCCTTTCCGTCATCGGCCTGGCACGCGAGACCGCCGTTTCCTTCGGTCGCCCCCTCTCGGTGCCCACCCCTGCCGTGAAGCCTCTTGGCGACGGCGACAAGGTGGAAAACTATCTCTCGGTTGCCATTGAAGCACCCGACCTGTGCTATCGCTATGCTGCCAAGGTCGTGAAAAACGTGCGCATTGCGCCCTCCCCCATGTGGCTGCGTATGCGCCTTGCCGCCGCAGGCGTGCGCCCCATTAACAACATCGTGGATATCACCAACTACGTCATGCTCGAATACGGCCAGCCGATGCACGCCTTTGATTACACGCATCTTGACGGCTCCGCCATCCGCGTGCGCCGCGCCGCCGACGGCGAGCAGTTCAAATCGCTTGACGATATCGACCACACGCTCGACAGCACCATGCTCGTGATCGCCGACGAAAAGAAGGCCTGCGCCCTCGCGGGTGTGATGGGCGGTGCAAACAGCGAAATTCTTGACACCACCAAAACCGTGGTCTTTGAGTCCGCCTGCTTCAACGGCGGCAGCGTGCGCGTCACCGCCAAGAAAAACGGTATGCGCACCGAGTCCTCCGCACGCTTTGAAAAGGGTCTTGACCCCGAAAACTGCATGGCGGGTCTGCTGCGTGCCTGCGAGCTGGTGCAGCTGCTTGACGCGGGCGACGTGGTGGACGGCGTGATCGACGTTTATCCCACTAAAACCGCTGTCACCGTGCTGCCCTTTGAGCCCGCACGCTACAACAAGTTCCTCGGCACCGATATCTCCGAGGCTCGCATGATCGAAATTCTCGAAGCGCTTGACTGCAAGGTGGCAAACGGCAAGATCACCGTGCCCACCTTCCGCGCAGACCTTGCCTGCATGAACGATATTGCCGAGGAGATCATGCGCGTGTACGGCTACGACAAGATCGTTTCCACCAAGATCGTGGCCGAGACCACCGAGGGTGGCCGCACCCCGAAGCAAGCCTTCGGCATCCGCGTGGAGAACGCGCTCTACGGCATGGGGCTTGACGAAATTCAGACCTTTTCCTTTATTTCCCCCAAGTATTACGACAAGATCCGCTTAGCGGAAAATTCTCCCCTGCGCCGCTCGGTGGTGATCTCCAACCCCCTCGGCGAGGATACCAGCGTCATGCGCACCACCGCGCTTCCCTCCATGCTGGAGGTGCTGGCGCGCAACGCCAATTTCAACAACGAGAACGTGCGCCTGTTTGAAATGGGCTCGGTCTATCTGCCCGATGCCGATGCCGCAAAGCTCCCCTACGAGGGCAAGATGCTCACGCTCGGTATGTACGGCGACGCCGACTTTTACACCGTTAAGGGCGTGATCGAAAATCTCCTCGCCCTCGCGGCCATCAAGGGTGCTGCCGTGACGGCGGTCTCCGATAACCCCTCCTATCACCCCGGGCGCTGCGCCCGTGTCACCGCAGGTGACGTCACGCTCGCCGTTTTCGGCCAGGTGCATCCGCTGGTGGCCGATAACTACGGCATCAGCATGCCCCTGTACGCCGCCGAGATCGACTTTGACGCACTCTTTGCGGCACAAAACCCCGACAAGCATTACACCCCCCTGCCCAAGTTCCCCGCCATCACCCGCGACTTCTCCTTTATCTGTGACGAGGCGTTGGAGGTTGGCCGCATCATGGCCGTGATGGAAATGGCGGGCGGCAAGCAATGCGAGGGCGTGAAGCTCTTTGATATCTACCGCGGCGCACAGGTCGGCGAGAACAAGAAATCGGTATCGCTGCGCATGACGCTGCGTGCCGATGATCACACCATGACGGTGGAGGACGCCGAAAAGATCACCAAGAAGGTCTTGTTCCTGCTCGAAAAGGAGCTGGGGCTTGTGTTGCGTGGCTGATATGGAAAAAGCAAAGATCGACCGCATCAACGAGCTGGCAGCGCTGAAAAAGGAGCGCCCCTTGACCGAAGCGGAGGCCGCTGAGCAGGCGGCGCTCCGCGCCGAGTATCTCGCAGAATTCCGCGCCCACATGCGCGGCACGCTCGACAATACCGTGATCGAGCGCCCCGACGGCACCAGAGAAAAGATCAAGCCGAAAACCGACAAGGAGAAAAAATGACATGATGACCGATATTGAAATTGCAAAGCAAGCAAAGCTCTTACCAATCACTGAGATCGCAACCGAACTTGGCGTGGCCGAGGAGGAGCTCGAGCAATACGGCCGCTACAAGGCCAAGGTAAACGACGCCTTTTTGAACCGCACCAAGGATAAGCCGAACGGCAAGCTGGTGCTGGTGACCGCCATCAACCCCACCCCCGCAGGCGAGGGCAAGACCACCACGACGGTGGGCCTTGGCATGGCCATGAAGAAGCTTGGCAAAAAGGCCGTGATCGCGCTGCGCGAGCCCTCCCTCGGGCCCGTCTTTGGCATCAAGGGCGGCGCTGCGGGCGGCGGCTATGCACAGGTGGTACCGATGGAGG
>JAFTKK010000032.1 GCA_017453325.1 Clostridia bacterium | reverse complement strand
TTTATGGCTGGGTTCGCAACATTGCCGCGCCGCTTCCCCGCGGGAAGCCTTGCAGGGCGCGGCAAATTCCCGTACGGATCACCCCGCCGCAGCGAGTGCCTTTTGGCACGTAGCAAGGCGCATACGAAGATTTACCCCCAATCGGGGGTGGCTTTCTGTTTGTGCCGATCCCGCGCGCGGGATCGGGGAAGCCATAAAGCCGTAAGCGGCTTTATGGCTGGGTTCGCAACATTGCCGCGCCGCTTCCCCGCGGGAAGCCTTGCAGGGCGCGGCAAATTCCCGTACGGATCACCCCGCCGCGCCGCCGGGCGGCACACATAAATTCAGCCACCCCCAGTTGGGGGTGGCTTTTGGCTTTATTCATTCTCGTGCGGCATTATTCTGCCATAGTGTCAAGCAAGCGGTCAAGCTCGGGATTTTCCGAGAAATGCTTTAGCATCACCAGCGGCTCGGTGGCGGAGGTGTTTGTGATCGTCACACCGTTGCAGGCGGCGGTGTGGGAGACAAAGAACTCGTCGTTTGTCAGCTCGCCGTAGCGGATCAATGTAGGTGTTTCGATGTTCCACACGCCCATTTTTCCGCGCCCCTCGATCAGGATCATGCCGTAGGCAGCCTCGTCACGAACGGTAACGGTTTGCCCTGGGTTAACGGTCAGGCGCTTGGCACTAACCGTCTTGCAACGGTAGCAGATCCATTCCTCGGTGTGGGCAGCATCCTCGCGGATGACAAGCGGCTTCATGAAGCGGTGCTTCTTGAAATCGGGATCGGTGTTTGCCTCCCAATCGATCACGTCCATGAGGTAATCAACATTTCCGCGCTCTTCATCGGGGCAATTTTTCCAAAGCAGATCCTCACTCACGCACTCTCCGCCGTACAGAACCGATTGATACATCGCGTAAACATCGCTTGCAAACTGCGGCTCATAGGTGCAAAGGCTCGCGGGCGCGTGCAGAACGCCGGGGGGAACATCCCAGCCCGTATCAAGGGTGATTTTGTAGGCTTGCGACAGATCAAGGAGCTTATTGTCTCCCTTGGCGAAGTTTTCAAGGCATTCTCTTACTTCCTCTTTCGTGGTACCGGGAGTGAGACCGAAAAACGTGAAGGGGAAGGTGCCGCCGTGATTGTTGCATTGTGCAGGGAAGAAATACATTTCGGGCTTTCCGCAGGCACCAACCCGTTGTGCGTGCTCCTCGCGGTGGTGGATGTGATGCGGCAGCGGTCCTTTGTTATCAAAAAACTTGGAAAACATCGGCCAGCGCCCGTATTTTTCCCACAGCGCGTTGCCAATGAGCGCGCCACCCATGGCGGTGACCATATCCTTGAGCAGGACACGCTCTGTGCCGTCGGCGGAAACAACGTAGCTAAGGCCCTCGTCCGCAGGGGTGGCGGGGCCGTTTTCGGCGTGTGTGGTGGAGGAGAACCAGCGTTCGTCAATGCCGCCTCTCTCCAGTCCCAAAACGTAATAATCATCGGGGTGAAGCTTTATCCGTCGCCCGGGGATGCAAAACGAACGGGGAACCCATGTCGGGGCCAAACGAAGGATGCCTTCCCCCTCTTTCAAAAGTCGATCAAGCATTTGCTATCTCCTTTCCTTTTTTCTTTCATTATAACGCGGGGGTGCAGATGAAAAAAAGGCCGTCTTGTTCATAAAAAATAACATTTTGCGCTTTTTTACTTGAAAAACGCCTGTGAGCATGCTACAATTTAGTTGAGTAAAAGATAACCCTACAATATGGGAGGAGATATCGATGAAGGCAAATCCGAGCCTTGGTGCCATTTGCGACGATATTGAGCTGATCACGGGCATCAAAACCGTGATCTACGATGAAAACAGGCATATTATCTGCGCCTATCCAAACGGCCATTGTGCCTTTTGTGAGGAGATTCGCCGTTCCGAGGCCCTGACCGCCAAGTGCCTGCAATGTGATGCACACGGCTTTACACAAAGCGACCTGTCGCGCGATATTCATATTTACCGCTGCCACATGGGGCTGGTTGAAGCGGTTGCCCCGGTGATCGAAAACGGACGCACCATCGGATATCTGATGCTCGGACAGCTTTTGCCGAAGGGTGGGCGGGAGCACGTGCGTGCGCAGATCTCGGCCCTTTCCGAGGATGTGGATAAGGATGCGCTTGGCACCTATCTTGAGGCTATGCAGGAAACCGACGATCGTCACCTGCGCGCGGTTGCGCATCTTTTGGCGATGTCGGCGGCCTACGTGCGCGTTCATGAATGGATGAGAAAGCCGAAGGGGAGCATCACCTATGAAATTGAGCGCTATGCCTTTGAAAACCTTTCAAATATGGCGCTCACGGCGCAGTCGGTCGGTGTTGCTCTCGGGCTTTCGCGCACCTCGCTTTATAAGCTTTGCATGGAAAGCTTTGGCATGGGAATGGGAGAATATATCCGAAAGATGCGCGCCGACGAGGCTGCCCGCCTTTTGCGAACCACCGACCTGCCATTTGCGCGCATAGCGGAGCAGGTGGGGCTTTCTACCCCCGCGCGCTTGACTCGCTTGCTACGCGCACAAACGGGGCAGTCGGCAAGAGAAATACGTGCCGCGGCAAAAAACGCGCGAAATGCCCGTTGATGCTGATAAAAATTGCCGTCGGAGGCGGACTGTCTTTTTTAAATTTGAATCGTTGTGCGTCCTGAACAAACCAAAAGAGAGAACAACACGGGTGATTGTCGTGATGTTCTCTCTTTTTATTATTTGTCGTTCAAAAGTTCTTCCAAGACGGGCGTTAGCGCATCAGTAAACACGCTATACCCCAGAGGAGTGAGGTGCACGCCGTCGGTGGTATAGTTGGCACGGATCTCTCCTGTGGTCTCGTCAAGCAGGGGGGAAAAGAGATCGACAAACGCAAAGTCGTATTTATCGGCGAGCTTTTTAATGATAACGTTATTGTAGGCAGCTTTTTCGTTTTTTTCCGCACGTTCCTTGCCCATGGGGGTCAGCGACACGAGTACGACCTGTGTATTGGGTAGGTTCTCCTGCAGACCCTTGAGGATGCTTTCGTAGTCTTCAAGCATCGTATCAAGGTTATTGCAGCCGATCAGCAGCACCGCCACCTTGGGCTGCAGCGCATACACCGAGACCTCCAGCCTTTGCAAAAGGCCGTGCGTGGTGTCGCCGCCAATGCCGCGGTTGGCGGTTTTATATTGCGGATAATAGTGTGCCAGGTCATAACCGTCGGTCAGGCTGTCGCCAAGAAAGGCCACATCCACCTCGGCATAGGCTTCGTTTTCGTCGCGGTAAAACGCGATCTTGCTGTTGTAATATTCCTGCAGAAAGCGCTCCCACTCGGCCTGCTCTTTCTTGCGCGGCAGATAAGAGCCAAACACAAAAAAGCATCCCGCCGCAAGACAAAGCACCAATATGATGCTGACGGTCACGATGATGATATTTCGTTTTTGCATATATTACCTCCCTCGCTTATGCTTCTGCTCTCATTATAGCGCAACTGCTGACGGTAAGTCAAGCGCATGGTGGAATTTGCCCGTGACTTGACATCGACAATGCCGTCATGTATAATAAATGTAACATTTCAGAAAAAGGCAGGTAACGGTATGGAAGAAAAGACGTTGCAGGTGCAGGATCGCACGTCCGAGGCGAAAAAGGGCAACGTGTGGGCGCTTTTGCCCATTGCGGTCTTTTTGGTGATCTACATTGGCGTGAGTATTATTTTTAAGGACTTTTACCTGATGAGTGTCGTGGTGGCGTTTCTTTGCGCCATTTTGGTTGCTTGCGTGCAAAACAAGGCGCTGAAATTTGAGGATAAGCTCGGTGTGATGGCCGAGGGCGTGGCCGATAAAAATATCGTGACCATGATCCTGATCTTCCTGTGCGCAGGCATCTTCGCGGGCATTCTCGGGCGCGAGGGTGCGCAGGCCGTGGCGGATCTGATGCTCAGCTTTATTCCCGCGCGCTTTTCGGTGGTGGTGATCTTTGTGGTCTCCTGTCTTGTTTCCACCGCAATGGGCACCTCCTGCGGCACCATTGCCGTGATCGCGCCCATCGGTGCGGCGGTGGCAAGCGCCACGGGCATTTCCCCCGTGCTTTTTGTGGCCTCGGTGGTGGGCGGCGCCATGTTTGGCGATAATCTTTCCTTTATTTCCGATACCACCATTGCCGCAACCAGTACGCAGGGCTGCAATATGCGCGACAAGTTTAAGGAAAACTTTTTGATCGCGCTGCCCGCCGCGCTGCTCACGGTCGTGATCCTTATCGTGATGGCCTTTATCGGCGGGGAGGTAAATGCTTACACCCCCGGTGAGATCAATCTGTGGCTGCTGGTGCCCTATGTGCTGGTGCTCATTGGCGGTGTGGTTGGTGTGAACGTGTTTTTGGTCTTGCTTGGCGGCATTGCCGTGGCGGCAATCGTGAAGCTGGCGCTCGGTACGGGTGTACCCGCCGTGATTTCGGCCATGGGCAGCGGCGCTGCGGGGATGTTCGAGGTCATTATCGTGACGGTGCTCGTTTCAATGCTGTCGGCATTGATGCGCGCCTACGGCGGATTTGAAGCGCTGCTTTACGGCATTAAGCGTGTGTTCCGCGGTCGCGTGGGCGGTCACCTTGGTATTTCGGCACTTGTTTCTGCCATGGATATTGCGACTGCAAACAACACCGTTGCCATTGTGATGGCTGCGCCGATCGCCAAAAACATCAGCGAGGAATACGGCATTACAAACACCAAGACCGCCTCGCTGCTCGATATCTTCGGCAGCGTGGTGCAGGGGCTCTTGCCGTATGGCGCGCAGCTCATCACCGCCACCGCTATGACGGGCGTGGGTGCGCTTGAAATGATGCCCTATATGTTCTATCAGTATCTGCTTGCCATCAGCGCAGTGGTATTTATGTTCATTCCCGCCCGCTGCAAGAAATAACAAAAAGGCAGAAAACGTATCACGTTTTCTGCCTTTTTATTATTGCACAATGATTTTTGCGGCCACGATCTGCGGCGGCAGGCTCATCATCACCTGACCGCTGTAAAAGATCTCTACGGTGTCACCGACCGAGAGGTCGGTACGCGAGAGGGTGTTGCCCTCGCTGTCAAGATAGGCGGTCTGCTCGCCTGTGATGACGAGATAAATGCCAGAGGCATAGTCGCTTTCCAGCACCTCGACCTCGATTTTTTCGCCCATGCCCTTAATCGTGGCGGTCATATGAACGCTGCCGTCGGGGGGCGGTGTTTCCTCCGGCTTTTCTTCGCAAGCGCAAAGGGCAAGGAGTGAGAAAAGGAGCAGGGTACAAAGTAAAATTTTTTTCATAAGGGCTCTCCCGGTTTGATAGATATATGGTATCATATGCGGGTCGCTTTGTCAATCATAACGGGCACCGCTGCGGCGGTGCCCGTTTATATTAGCGGTTGAGAATGAGCTTGGTGAGCTCAACGGGCTCGACAATGGTGTCGCCCTTGTAAACGCGCATATTGCCCGAGGCGATCTCGTCGATCAGCACGACCTCGCCGTTGTTGTAGCCGAACTCAAACTTGATATCCCACAGGTCAAGCCCGATGGTCTTCAGGTCGTCAGCTACGATCTTGGTGATCTTGAGGGTCTGCTCCTTGAGGCTCTCAAACTGGGCGGGAGTCATCACGCCGAGGGCCACAAGACCCTCGCCCGTTACCAGCGGGTCGCCCTTTTCGTCGTTCTTAAAGGTGCACTCCACGTAGCCACCCTCAAGACGCGTGCCGTTTTTGATGTACTCGCCGTAGCGGCGGATAAAGCTGCCCGTGGCAACCAAGCGGCAAATGACCTCAAGACCGCCGCCGCCCTGTGCCTTACCGAAGCACTCTGCGGGAAGCACCTCCATGGTGGCGTCCTCTACGTTGGCGGAAACGTAATGGGTCTTGATGCCTGCCTTTTTCAGCATTTCAAAGTAATAAACCGAGGTTTCAAGGTTGGCGCGGCCGATGCCCTCGATCGTCAGGCCCACGCTGTTTTCGCCGGGATCGAACACGCCGTCCTTACCCGTGCAGTCGTCCTTGAATTTCAAAAGCACGTTGCCATTGTCAAGTGCGTAAACGTCTTTGGTTTTGCCCTGATACAGTTTTTTCATATCCGTTCTCCTTTTTTGGTCGAAAGTGCGGTTTTTTACAGTTTTATTATAAGCATTGGCGGTGCGTTTGTCAATAGAAATCTTTGCGCCGTCGCCGATTTTTTGCAGTTAATGCAGGATGGATTTTTTGTATTCGAGAGGGGACATGTGCGTCACGCGCTTGAAGCAAATGGAGAAATATTGCGGTGTGTCGAATTGCAAAAGCGCGGCGATCTGGCCAAAGTTGCAGTTGCCCTCGCGGATCAGCTTTTTGGCCTCCTCGATTTTCAAATAATTGTAGTGTCGCATAATGCCGCCGTCGCGGTAGAGCGCAAAAAGGTTTTTGACGGTGCTTTCGCTCTTGCCGAGCTGCTGCGCGATCTCCTTGACGGTGAGGGTCCCGTAAACGTTTTTCTCCAGCACGTCAAGGATCTCCTTGACGGGGAAGGGGATATCGACGCCGTCTACCTTGTAGTGGTAGCGGCTCTTTTTGGGGAGCACGGTGGGGGTGCGGTGCAGGCTGATGAGAAAGATCTCAAGCAAATTTTTTGTCATCTGGCTGCTGCCAAAGGGGGCGTTTTCAATGCGCTCCATCTGCTGGAGCAGGGGGTTGCGCTTATCCACCAAGGAATAGGCCGAAAGCCCCTCGCGAAAGAGCATGGAAATGAGCGCCTTTTCCTCTTGCGTCAGGCGAAAGATCTTGCCCTCGAAATAGCGCATGGCGCGGCTGCGGCACTCAAAGGTGATGATCGACACGTTCGGGGCGGTGCTTTCGTTTGCGCGCAGGGCGTGAAATTCGTTGGGCTTGTGAAAGGTCAGCTCGCCGCCCTTCAGGGCAAACTTGCGCTTGCCTGCCGTGCAGATCACCTCGCCGCGGTCGATATAGACCATCTCCCAGAAGTCGTGCTGCTCGCCGTCATAGGCAAAGTTTTTGGAAAACTCCATATAAAAAACCGTGATGAGCTTTTCCACGTTGATCACTTTATCAAAGCCGTATCTTATAAAATTATCTGCCATAGTGCGCTCCTGTGACTGAATTTATAAATATTATAACCGATTTTATATTCCATTGCAAGAGCTTGTGTGATAAAATAAAATTAAGATAGCAGACCGTTGCTATGATAATGTAAGGAGGTATATGTTCCTATGTACACAGTTCTTTGTATTTCCTGCCATCCCGACGATATGGAGATCGCCTGTGCCGGTACCCTGCTCAAATGCAAGGAGCGCGGCGACCGCGTCGTGGTTTGCCACCTTTCCGACGGCAATCTCGGCCACGTCATCATTCCGCCCGATGAGCTTGCCGAAATGCGCAAAAACGAGGCCAAGCAGAGCGCAGCGCTCGGCTGCTTTGACGAGGTGATCTGGGGCGGCTTCCATGACCTTGATATTTACGATAACAACAAGGAGGCACGTGACAAGGTGGTTGAGGTGATCAAGCACGTCAACCCCGATTTCATCATCACCCACGACCCCGACGACTATATGCCCGACCACGTGGCAACCTCGAAGCTGGTGTTTGATGCTGCCTTTGCGGCCACGCTTCCGAACTATCATGTAAAGACCCCCGGCCACGCCAAGATGGTGCCGATCTATTACATGGATACTCTCGCCGGTGTTGGCTTCAATGCCACCGAGTATGTTGACGTATCCTCTACCATCGACAAGAAGCTTGAAATGCTTGAGTGCCACGCCTCGCAGATCGTGTGGATGCGCGATCACGACGGTATTGACTTCCCCGACATGGTAAAGACCTGCAGCCGTTACCGCGGTTATCAGTGCGGCGCGGATTACGCCGAGGGCTTCAAGCAATGCCACGTCTATCTGAAGGGAACTACGAAGCGTTACCTGCCGTAAGTTAAGTCGAAAAGGAGCATTTTCACATGTATACGGTTCTTTGCATTTCCTGCCATCCCGACGATATGGAGGTTTATTGCGCGGGCACGCTTCTTAAATGCAAGGCACGAGGAGACCGTGTGGTGGTCTGCCACCTTTCTTCGGGCAACAAGGGCCACGTGATCATCCCGCCCGACGAGCTTTCCGTCATGCGTGCCGAGGAAGCGGCGCAGAGTGCATTCCTCGGCGGCATCGATGAGGTCATCTGGGGCGGCTTTGACGATCTTGAGATCTTTGATAATAACAAAGCTGCACGCGACAAGGTGGTGGAGATCATCAAGCGCGTGGATCCCGATTTTATCATCACGCATCCGCCCGAAGATTATATGCCCGACCACGTGGCAACCTCGAAGTTGGTGTTTGATGCCGCCTTTGCGGCAACGCTTCCCAATTATCATGTAAGCACGGCGGGCCACGCCAAAATGGTGCCGATCTATTATGTAGATCCCCCCGCAGGTGTTGGCTTTGACCCTACCGAGTATGTGGATATCACCCCCTACATAGACAAAAAGCTTGAAATGCTCAACTGTCATGCGTCGCAGATCGTGTGGATGCGTGAGCATGACAATGTGGATTTTCCCCTGATGGTGAAGACCTTTGCCCGCTACCGCGGCTACCAATGCGGCGCGGATTACGCCGAGGGCTTCAAGCAATGCCACGTTTATCTCAAGGGCACCACCAAGCGCTACTTGCCCTAACACAACAAGAAATTAAAACATAAAAAGGAGAAATACGCTATGAATTTCATGACTACCGTAAAAGGCTCTGCTCTTGAGGGCTTCTATCCCGCAGGCTGGGATTTTGACAAGATCGATGCGTGCATCGACGCACCCGAAAAGATCACCGAGCGTCAGGCACATTGGAACAAGGATTTTACACCTATCAAGTGTGAGGGCCTTGCCGAGTTTGAGACCTACATGGGTCACGAGATCGCCATGCAGATCCGCCTCGCGAAGGAGCGCGGCGAAAAGCTGGCCATCATTCTGCCCGTAGGCCCTATGGGTATGTACAAATGGGTGGTTTACTTCCTGACCGAATGGAAGGTAAAATGCGACCACGTTTATACCTTTAACATGGACGAGTGGGCAGATGCCGACGGCAACACCCTCGCTCCCGACAACAGCGGTGCGTTCCAGTACGCCATGGAGCAGGCACTCTTCAATCCTCTGGGTGAGCTGACGGTTCCTGCCGATCAGCGCAACTTTGCCACCAAGGCAAACCTGCCCACCTATCCCGAGAAGATCGCGAAGCTGAAGGCTGAGGGTGCCAAGCTCGTGCTGGTTTACGGTATCGGCAGAATGTGCCACATCGCGTTCTGGGAGCCCACCTTTGCCGCTGATTACGAGACCGCCGCAGAGTGGGAGAAGGCACCCTACCGCATCGGCGCCAAGATCCATCCTCTCACCGTTGAGCAGAATGCGCTGACCAGCTTCAAGTCCCGCACCACGCTTGTTCCTTGCAGAGCCAACACCATCGGCCCCGGCCTCTTCCTGCAGGCTGATTATGCCATCGGCGGCGCTGACGGCATCCTCGGTCGCGGTATGCAGTGGCAGGGTATGTCCCTTTGGATGACGCTGCGCTACGGCAAGACCCCGTGGATCACCTCCTCCTACATCCCCACCCTTGCAGGCAAGCTCTTCTTCATGAGCGAGCTGGCAGGTCCGCTGGTTGCCGAGTGTAACTGATATGAGCGCAAGAAAGGGAATTGCCGTTGTCGGCACCTTGCTTGTTGACAACATTTATGAAATTTCTGCGTATCCTGCCGAGGGTGAGCTGACCAAGATCCGTGCGATTGATCTTTCCTGCGGCGGTCTTGTGCCCAACAACGGTATCGGCTTAAAAAAGATCGCACCCGATCTGCCGATCTTTGCCGTGGGTAAGGTCGGCAACGACGACAAGGGCAAATACGCCACCGACCTGATGGCACGTGCGGGGCTTGATGTTTCTATGGTCAAGGTAGACGACGCTGCGCGCACCAGCTTTACAGATGTGATGAGCGTGCGCGGCGGCCAACGTACCTTCTTTACCTACCCCGGCGCGAGCGCCGAGTTTGGCTATGACGATATCGACTGGGATAGCCTTACCTGTGAAATGCTTCACCTCGGCTACTTCCTGCTGCTCGACAAGGTGGATGCGGGCGACGGCCTTGCCATCTTAAAGGAGGCCAAGGCGCGCGGCATCAAGACCTCGATCGACCTCGTGAGCGAGAACAGCGACCGCTATGCGTTGGTGCTGCCCTGCTTGCCTTACGTTGACAACCTCATTATCAATGAGCTCGAGGCGGGAAAACTTGCGGGAATGGAGCCCACCGAGGAAAATCTCCCCGCCATTGCCAAGCGTTTGCTTGATATGGGCGTTGGTGAGCGCGTGATCATCCATCAGCCCGCGCTCGGCCTTTGCGCCACAAGAGAGGGCGTGACCGTGCTGCCCTCCTGTAAGCTGCCAAAAGGCTACGTCAAGGGTAAAACGGGTGCGGGTGATGCCTTTTGCTCAGGTGCCCTCGTGGCCATTGCCAGAGGCGCTGCCCCTGCCGAGGTCTTAGAGCTTGCCGAGGCGGCAGCCGTTGCCTCGCTGACCTTCCCCGATGCCACCACGGGCATTATGGAGGAAAAGCGCTTACTTGAAAATATCAGAAAGTTTGATAGGTGAATTATGTTAGTCAATTTGAAAGAAATTCTCGAAATTGCCGAGCGCGACCAAATCGCCATCGGTATGTTTAACGCCACGGGCTTTGACAGTCTGCAGGCCGTCATTGCCGCCGCAGAGGAGCTCGGTCAGCCCGTCATTATCGCACACGCCGAGGTGCACAACGTTTATAACGACATTTCCTTCGTCGGTCCCGCCATGATCGCGGCTGCCAAGAATGCTAAGGTGCCGGTCTGCGTGCATCTTGACCACGGTGTGACGATGGACATGATCTATAAGGCGCTGCGCATCGGCTTCACCTCGGTGATGATCGACGCCTCCGCCCTGCCTTATGAGGAAAACCTTGCGCTGACGAAGCAGGTGGTGGAAATGGCACACGCCATGGGTGTTTCGGTTGAGGCTGAGCTTGGCCGCCTTGTCACCGGTGAGGCAGGCAGCAAGGAGGAGACCAACACCGAAATGAAGGCAGAGGACTTTTACACCGACCCCGCCGAGGCAGAGGCCTTCTGCCGCGAGACCGGTGTGGATGCGCTTGCCATTGCCTTCGGTACGGCACACGGCTTTTACAACGCACAGCCGAAGCTTGACTTTGACGTGGTAAAGAACGTCAAGGCCGCAACGGGTCTCCCGCTTGTGATGCACGGCGGCAGCGGTGTTTCCGAGGAGGGCTTCAAGCAGGCCATCGCCGGCGGTATCCGCAAGATCAACTATTATTCTTACATGTCCAAGGCAGGCTACGAGGCCGCCAAGGCTGAGATCGAGGCGGGGAAGAGCAAATATCTGCACGACGTAGAGTTTGCCGCCATGCACGCGATGAAAGAGGACGTGAAGAACGCCATTCGCGTATTTGCTAATTTGAAATAAGGAGAAACAAGATGAAAAAGGGTATTAATATCTGGTCCTTCCCCGCAGGTACTCTGGCCGAGAGCTTTGCGCTTGCCAAGGATGCGGGCTTTGAGGGCGTTGAGGTAGGGCTTCTTGCCGAGGGCGAGGTGAGCCTGAAGAGCACCGAAAAGGACCTTTTGGCCGTGAAAAAATCCGCCGCCGACAACGGCATCGAGCTTTACAGCGTTGCCACCGGCCTTTACTGGGATCATTGGCTCACCTCCGATTGCCCCGAGGAGCGCGCGACCGCAAAGGACATTGTGAAAAAGCACCTTGAGGTTGCCAAGACCCTTGGCTGCGAGACCATTCTTGTGGTGCCCGGCTCGGTGCACGCCGAATTTGCCGCACCCGGCAAGGTGGTGGATTACGAGGATGCCTACAACCGTGCGCTGGAGGCCCTTTGCGAGCTGAAGAGCGAGGCCGAAAAGCTGCAGGTCAGCATCGGCATCGAGAACGTGTGGAACCAGTTTCTCACCTCTCCCATTGAGATGCGCGAGTTTATCGACAAGATCGACAGCCCCTATGTCGGCAGCTATTTTGACGTGGGCAACGTGCTTTTCAACGGCCATCCCGAGCATTGGATCAAGGCACTCGGCAGCCGCATCAAGAAGGTGCACTTCAAGGATTATCGCGTAGCGGCAGGCGGCCTGCACGGCTTTGTTGACCTGCTTGCGGGCGACGTCAATTATCCCGCTGTGGTCGAAGCACTGAAGGCCATCGGCTACGATGGCTGGGTATCTGCCGAGATGATCCCCAACTACACCCATTACACCGAAACCATCATCTATAACACCTCGAATGCGATGGACCGCATTTTGGGTAGAAAGTAAGAGGAAAAGCAATGATTAAAGTAGGACTTATCGGTTGTGGCTTTATGGGTGCGATGCACGCCAACTGCTATAACAATATTAAGGATGCCACCGTTGTTGCCGTTGCCGATGTGCGCCGTGAAAAGGCTGAGGAGCTGGCAAAGCTTTCCGGCGCCGAGATCTATGCCACCGGCCGCGAACTGATCGAAAAGGCTGACGTGGACGTCATTGACATCTGCTTGCCCACTTATCTCCATGCCGAGCACGCGCTCCTTGCCATGGATAAGGTAAAATACGTATTTGTGGAAAAGCCCGTGACCCTGACGCTCGACGAGGGCAAGGCGCTCATTGAGAAGGCTGAAAAGACCGGTGCACAGGTGCAGGTCGGTCAGGTCATCCGCTTCTGGGATGAGTACGTAGAGCTTGCCAAGATCATCAAGTCGGGCAAGCTTGGCAAGGTGGTAAACGCCAACTTCCGCCGCCTTTCCCCTCTGCCCACCTGGGGCTGGGAGAACTGGCTGTTTGATATCAAAAAGTCGGGCGGCGCAGGGCAGGATCTGCACGTGCACGACATCGACTACGTGCTTTCGCAGTTCGGTGAGCCTAAGCAGTTCTTCTCTGCAAAGAGCGTGCTCGGCCGTGAGAACGATTACGTGAGCACCCTGATGAAGTATGACGATTTCGTTGTCAGCGTGGAGGGAACCTGGGCGCTGCCCGGCACCTATCCCTTCACCGCCACCTTCCGTGTGGTATTTGAAAAGGGCGTGGTGGAAAACCAGGGTGGCAAGTTCCTTTGCTATACCGACGGCGGTGTTGAGGAGATCAAGATCGAGAAGGTACAGCTTGAGGGCGGTGTTTCGGGCGGCAACGTATCCGATCTTGGCGGCTACTATAACGAGCTTGTTTATTTCTGTGACAAGGCCGCAAAGGGCGAAAAGGTCGAGCAGGCAACCGTGCAGGATGCCGTAGCATCGCTTGACTTCCTCTTGCGTGAGCTTGCGTACAAGGCGTAAATGAAAAAGATAGCCATCGGTTGACCGGTGGCTATCTTTACATAAAAGATAAAAAGGGTGGCATATGAATACCAAAGAAGCGGTTGCAAAAAGAATTTTGGAGCTGTGTCAAGAGAAAAACATCGCGATCAATGCGCTTGCCAACATTTCGGGTGTCTCTCCTTCCACCGTTTACAGTATGCTGAATGAGAAAAGCCAAAACCCGGGGGTGGTTTCTCTCAAAAAGCTATGTGATGGCTTTGAAATCACCTTGCGGCAATTTTTCGATAGCCCGATTTTCGATGATATTGAGCAAGAAATAAAATAGTAAAAAGCGACACGCAAAGCGTGTCGCTTTTTACTATTTAAGCTCGATCAGAGATGTTCCGAGAAAGCTCTGCGCCAAGGTGTTCAGGCGGTACACGGGAAGCCCCACTACGTTAAAGTAGTCGCCCTCAAGCCCCTTGATGAAAAGCGAAGCAAGACCCTGTACGGCATAAGCGCCTGCTTTGTCGGCGGGCTCGCCGCTTTTTACATACCACGCTATTTCCTTTTCGCTCATTTCGGCGAAATGCACGGCGGTTTTGTCAAAATCGGCGGTTTCTCTATCGCCGCAAAGGAGTGCCACACCGCTGATGACGTGGTGCGTGCTGCCCGAAAGCATACGAAGCATACGCGCGGCATCGGCATCGTCCTGCGGCTTGCCGAGAATTTTCTCCCCGGTGGCAACCACGGTATCCGAGGCAATGACGAGGGTGTCCTCGTTCCACTCACCGCGCTTTTGTAAAAGCGCGCGCACCGCGCGCCCCTTGCGCAGCGCCAGCTCACGCACAAGCTCTGCGGGGTCGGTGATATCCGAGCTTTCGTCAGCATCCGCGCTGAGGATCTCGAATTTCACGCCGAGCATGGCGAGGATCTCGCGGCGGCGCGGGGATTTTGAGGCAAGTATGATACGCATTATTTTACACCCGTCGAGCCGAAGCCGCCCGCGCCGCGCTCGGTTTCATCCAGCGTGTCGCTGACGATAAAATCGGCGCTGTAAACGGGCATGAACATCATTTGTGCAATGCGGTCACCGCGGTTGACCTCAAAGGGCTCGGTGCCCGTGTTGTGCAGCCCGACGCAGATCTCGCCGCGATAATCGGCGTCGATCACGCCAATGCCGTTCGAGAGGCGGATGCCCTTTTTGATGGCAAGCCCGCTGCGCGCGGCCAGAATGGCCACCACCTCGCGGCTCTCGGGCGCGATGGCAAGACCTGTGGGGATCAGGGCGCGATCTCCGGGGGCAATGGTCACGGTCGTGCCCTCGTCAAGTGCGGCACGCAGATCAACGGCGGCAGAGCCGTCGGTGGCGTAGGTGGGCACCTCCATGCCACGGGAAAGCAGAATTTTAACGGGAATTTTCATAGCAGATTCCTTTCGGGATTTTCATTGCCTTTATTGTACCACATTGCGTCAAATAAAGCAATAAACTTTCAGAGAAATCCTGCAGGAGTGTCAGATTTCGAGCACCGCGCCGTTGGCGCGCAGGATATCCTGCAGCTCGGCCACATTGATCTCGTGTGCACTTTGGCCGTGCTTGTGCGCGAGTGCGGCGGCGTTGCCTGCTGCCTCGCCCAGGGTGGCACAGATCGGCATGATGCGCACCGAGGCCTGCGCCTCGTGTGTGGCGGAAATGCAGCGCCCCGCCACTAAGAGATTGTCAAGCTCGCGGGGCAGAAGTGCGCGATAGGGGATCTGATAATACTCGCCCGCCTTGAAGTAATAGAGCTCGGTGCCCGTGCCCGTGGGGCTGTGAATATCAATGGCATAGTTGCCCGCAGCAATGGCGTCGGGGAAGCGCGCCTCGGCCTTCAGCTCCTCGGCGGTGAGAATATGCACACCGCGCAGCTTGCGGCTCTCGCGCACGCCGATGTGCTGTGCGCTGGCAAGCAGCACGGCGTTTTTACAAGCGGGGGAATGCTCCTTCAAAAAGGCCATTATCTCGGCGATCTGGTGGCGTGCGGTGACCTCGGCACGGCTGACGTCAAAGGCGTTGGTGGGGTCGTGCTTGACCACGCGCGTGGTGTTAAAGTGCACCACACCCTCGCCGAGCCCTTGGAAGGTCAAAATGTTCTCGCGCGGGTTTGTGATCTTGCCCGCGGCCTGCTCAGCGCGCCAGATCTCCTGCAGCTTCGGCTTCTCGGCAAGAAATGCCGCCACGTCAACGCCACCCACGCGAAAGCACGTGGTCATGGGCTGGCAGTAGCCGTCGGCATCGCGGCCGAGCTGAAAATCGCAGCCCGCAAGCGCCAGAAGATCGCCGTCACCGCTGGCATCAATGAAATAGTTTGCCTGCAGCTCCAGCACGCCCGATTTCGTGGCAACGCGCACGCCCGAAAGACGGCGCCCGTCGGTGCTTGCGTCGATCACCAAGGCGTGGAACAGAAGCGAAACGCCCGCCTCGGTCGTCATATCGTCGAATACGATCTTGAAAAATTCGGAATTAAAGTATTGGTCGTTTGTCTCGGGATGGTAGCGATAAAGCCTTTCGCGCATTTCGGTGAAAATACCCGCGCTCAGATATTTGCGCTCCACCTCGTTTTCCTGCTTCAGCCAGTATTTCATAAAGGGATAGACAAGGCCGTTTGACATGGCGCCACCAAGGCAACCGTCCTTTTCAAGCAGCAGAACCGAGAGCCCCGCGCGCGCGGCAGAAACCGACGCCGCCACGCCCGTAAGACCTCCTCCGACAACGATCAGGTCATATGTGTTTTGATACATGATCATCACCTCCGTCTTTATCATAGCACGGGCGGGCAAAAAAATCTTATCTTTTGGGCACCGAATATTGCAAAAAAGATACATTTGTGGTAAAATATAAGAAAATAAGTGTTATTTTGGGTGGTTTTTATGTATAGCAGCTTGCATGATCTCATCTATTGCCTGACGCGTGAGGCAAAGCTTCACATCGGCGTGCTGTTTTTTGGCAACTGGGGTAATGAAAAAACGGTGCTGCCGCAGCAATACAAAATTCACGCATCCCCCTTTTGCGAGGGCATGAAGAAAACGACAGAGGGCTTTGCGGTCTGCTACCGTCACCGCAATGCCGCCGTAAAGCGGGCGCTCGATACGGGCAAGTCCTTTTGTGCCGTGTGTCCGAACGGGCTTTTTGAGTATACGCACCCCGTGGAGATTGGTGGGGAGGTGGCCGCACTTGTGTTTGTGGGCAATATTTGCCCGCAGGGCGAAGCCGGTGCGTTGCTTGCAGCGCGCCTCGGCGAGCACGTCGCGCTGGCGCCGACGGTGGCGCAGGATGTGGATGCTGCCACGGCTGAGCGCTACGCACGCGTGGTGGAAAGTTATATTCGCGTGTTGCTCGCGCGAGGTGGGCAGGATGGCACGCGCGACGGTGCGCCACTCGTGGAAAACGTCAAAAATTACATTGCGGAAAATGCTGCCTACAAGCTTGATCTTCATGCGCTTGCCGCCCTTTTTCACTACAACGAAAAGTATCTCGGGCGCCTCTTTAAGCGCCAGACGGGGGAGAGCCTTTCGGCGTATCTTAACCGCCTGCGCGTTGCCAACGCAGCAGAGCTGCTGGCGGGAGGCAAGGAAAGCGTGATCGAGATCGCTGCGCGCGCGGGCTTTTCGAGCGTCAATTATTTTAACAGGGTCTTTAAGGATCACTATGGTCTATCCCCCACCGCCTATCGCGAAAAAGCGCGAAAAAGCACATCGGGGCTTGCCATTCGCGGCGAAAGAGAGTAAAATAAAGAAAACGGGGAACGGCGTTTCTCCAAAGAAAAAAGGAATGTTATCATGACAAACAACGATAAGCAGCAGCAAAAGCGCGAGCGCATGCTGACAGCACCCGTCGAGGGGCTGATTTGTCGCCTCGCGGTGCCGACCATCATCAGTATGATGATCACTACCTTTTATAACATGGCCGATACCTTTTTTGTGGGTAAGCTCAACAACACCAGCGCCACGGGCGCGGTGGGTGTGGTCTTTTCGCTGATGGCCATCATTCAGGCCGTGGGCTTTTTCTTCGGCAACGGATCGGGAAATTATATTTCCCGCAAGCTCGGCAACGGCAACACCGAGGAGGCCGCGCATATGGCTACCACCAGCTTTGTGTTTTCCTTCCTTGCCGGCGTGCTTATGACGGTGGCGGGGCTTGTGTTCCTCAAGCCGCTTGCGCGGCTCCTCGGCGCTACGCCCACCATTCTGCCCTATGCCAAGGAGTATATGGGTGTCATTTTGCTCGGTGCGCCCGTTATGTGCGCCTCGATCGTGCTTAACAATCAGCTTCGCTTTCAGGGCAACGCCATGTATGCCATGATCGGTCTTTCCTCGGGCGGCGTGCTCAATATTGTACTGGATCCGCTGCTTATCTTCGGCTTTGATATGGGCGTGATGGGTGCGGCGGTGGCTACCGTGGTCAGCCAGGTTATCAGCTTTTTCCTCTTGTGGTTTGGATGCCAAAAGAGTGATAGCCTGAAGATCGAGTTCCGCAATTTCAAACCGAGCATAGCACTTCTTGGCGAGATCGCACGGGGCGGCACGCCTTCGCTCGGGCGCCAAGGTCTCAACAGCGTGGCGGTGATGTGTCTGAATAACATGATGGGCGCCTTTGGCGATGCCGCCATTGCCGCCATGGCAATCGTTTCCCGTATCACTATGTTTATCAGCTCGGCCATGATCGGCTTCGGGCAGGGCTTTCAGCCCGTGTGCGGCTTTTCCTTCGGGGCGGGGAAGTACGAGCGCGTACGCCGTGCATTTTACTTTTGCCTGCGTGTCGCGGCGGTCTTTTTGGTGGTGTGCAGCGTCCTCGGCTTTATTCTCGCCCCCCATATCGTGGCGCTTTTCCAAAAAAACGATGCCGAGGTGCTGCGCATCGGTGCGCTGGCGCTGCGCTGCCAGCTCGTTACGCTCCCGCTGATGGCCTACGTGGTACTTGCCAATATGATGCTGCAAACCATTGGCATGGTAGGGCGAGCTACGCTGCTGGCCACGGCACGGCAGGGCCTGTGCTTTATTCCCGTGGTGCTTATTCTGCCGCATTTCCTTGAGATGTGGGGCGTGCTGCTCGCGCAGCCGATTGCAGACGTGATCGCCATTGCGGTGGCGCTTCCCATTACGATTGCGGTCTTGCGACAAATGCGGACGGCACAGGGGCGGCAAGCCTAAACACAAAAGATCCACCCCGACGGGGTGGATCTTTTGTGTTTAGTGTGTATCTTTTAATGTTGCCAGCGTTTCTACAAAGGTGCTAAAGGGTGCCTTTGCACGGAACAGATCGTAAAAGGTCTTGATCATAGCCACATCTGCCTCGGCGGTGATGCCACTGTATTTTTCAAGTGCCTTTTCAATGCCGTTTGCGGCGGTATAGGCAGAGATCTCTGCTGCTGCGGCGTCGCTCTCAAGGTCAAAGAGGTAGCCTGCTGCAATACCCACCGCGATGTGGGCGGGCACGCCGCCCTGCTCACGCACCATATTAAAGGCGCCCACCAGGCGGTCGGTGGCCGAGAGCTTGCGCTTGGGGTCGCGTCCCACGCGGTCAAGGGAGTCCACCAAAAGCTTGTTTTCAAAGCGCACCATCAGATCCTCCACAAACTGCATCGTGTCGTCGAGGGGGGCGCCGTGGCGTCTTGCCAACGCGCGGGCGGATTCCAGCAGCGCGCGGGTGAGAATGTATTTGATCTCACCGTCGCAGGCGGCTTCAAAAATATAGTTGTAGCCCTTTTGGTAGGCCACGTAGGTCATGAGCGCGTGCCCCATGTTGTGGATCAGCAGCTTGCGCTCAATGAAAAAGGCGAAGGGGGAAAAGGGAACAAGCCCCTTGATGGGGGGCATATCGCAGTTTACGGGACGGAAGCCCGCAGCATCTACCGGCAGCTCGTTGTAAGGCTCGGCGCAAACGGCGAGGGGATATTTTTGTTTAAATTCCTCGGGCGTGGGGGGCACGGTGCGCCCGACGGACACGCACACGAAGCCGATGTTTTCCTCGAAAAAGGCTTTGTCCTGTGCGGGGATATGGGGCTCCACCAACCCGCGCAGATATTCGTTCGAGCCGATCATGTTTTCACAGATGAGAATATTAAGCGCCCTGCCGCTGCTTGCCTTGCGTGCCGAGATAGCTTTGGCGATCAAGGGTGCCACAAAGGGCAGGACGTTCACGCCAAGGGCAGTGGCGAGGATATCCGCATCGGCAATGGTTTTTACCACGGTGGCCTCGTTTCTGCCGCTGACGGCGTCCACGTTCTCCACCCAGGCGGGCACGTACTCGGTGCCGCGGGTGACGTAGATCGGGTATTTTCCCGCCTCGTTCAGGGCGTTGACCACATCCTCGTTTACGTCAATAAAGGTAGTGTGGTATCCCGAAAGATAGAATCGCTCGGCAATAAAGCCGCGGCCGATGTTACCGGCACCGTACATAACTGCTTTCATTTTGTTCCTCCTTGGTGTGTGTTCAGCAGCGGGGCTACGGCGTCCATGACGCGTGCAGCCACTTCCTCTGGTGCTCCCTCGGCGTTGATGACGGCAACGCGGTCGGGAAGCGAAGCAAATACCTTCATAAAGGTCTCACGAAAAAGTGTGAGTGTTTCTTGCTTTTCATAAATTTCCTTGGCCTCGCCCCGTTTGCCGATGCGCTCGAGCGCCGCAGCAGGGGAGATATCCAAAAAAATGCAAAGATCGGGTCTTCTGATCTCCGGGCACTCCACGTTCATTTGGCGCACCCATTCGTAGTCCGTCAGGCTCCCCTGATAGGCAAGCGACGAGTAATAATAGCGGTCGCTGATTACGTCAAAGCCTCGCTCAAGGCATTCGTCAATGCCGCCCTCGCCCTTATTATGATGAATACGGTCGAGAGTGAAGAGGGCTGCCATTTCTGCCGCCGTGCGCTTATCGCTGCCCGATAGGGCGGCGCGCAGCATTTTTCCCGTTGCGGTGTCGGTGGGCTCGGCCGTGGGTAGGGGCTTTCTGCCAAGGGACGTTAATTTTTCGCAAAGCATTTTCAGCTGCGTGCTCTTACCGCAGCCGTCAATACCTTCAAATACGATAAAGAGGGGGGAAGCCATGCTGTTCTCCTTGTGGTGGTTATTATGCCTATTGTAGCATCTTAGGTGCCTGTTGTCAAGGAAGCGCCCCAAAATTTTGGTGTTGACAAGCAATTGTTTTTGTGTTAAAATATGAGAACTGTTCTCATATTTGGAGTTAGCATGGCAAACGAAAAAAAGCAATACCAAACCGCAGGGCGCAGAGCCCTGCTATCCTATTTAAAAAAATACACAACCGAAACGCCCCGCACTGCCGAGGAGATCTATCTCGGTCTTTCCTGCGGCGAGAGGGCGCCCGGACGCAGCTCGGTGTACCGTATGCTGGGGGAGCTTTCGGCTGCGGGCACGGTACGTAAGTGTCGCGCCGAGGGCGAGGGATATGCCTACCAGTTTGTAGGCGCAGAGGGAGATTGCCACGGGCATTTCCATTTGCAATGCCTTTCCTGCGGCAGGATCTCCCACCTTAAATGCGCTTGCGGCACCGAGATCTCGGCGCATTTGTTAAAAACCCACGGTTTTCTGGTGGATTGCGGCCGTTCGGTGCTTTTTGGTACTTGCGCCGCGTGCGCCGTGGGAGGTGAAGCGCATGGCTGAGCTGTTGCACGACGCAGGGCATATCGTGGGGCACGCCGCCCTTGATACCCTCAAAATTCTGCCGTTTTTGTTTCTTACCTATCTTATTATGGAGTTCTTGGAGCATCGGGCAGGGGAGCGCGTGGAGCGCGCTATCGCCCGTGCGGGCAAGATGGGGCCCGTCATCGGCGCTTTGCTGGGGCTCTTGCCGCAATGCGGCTTTTCGGCGGCGGCAGCGGGACTCTTTTCGGGTCGCGTGATCACGGTCGGCACGCTGCTGGCGGTTTTTCTTGCAACCTCGGATGAAATGATTGCCGTGTTTCTCGGCGCGGGGCTTTCCCTTCGCACCGTGCTTGCGGTGCTTGCCGTCAAATTTGCGGTGGCGGCGCTTGGCGGATTCCTTGCCGACGCTTTGTTTCGCGGCAAGCAACGGGATATGCAAATGGAGGATCTTTGCCAGGCTGAGGGGTGCCATTGTGAAAAGGGCATTCTGCGTTCGGCTTTGCATCACGCGCTGCATATCACGCTGTTTGTGCTTGCGGTCAATCTGGTGCTTGGTGCGTTGCTTCATTTTGTCAGTGCCGAGCAGCTTGCCGTGTGGCTTGCGGGCGTGCCCGTGCTTGGTCAGGCGGTGGCGGCCTTGGTGGGTCTGATCCCTAACTGCGCGGCATCGGTTGCCATCGCGACACTTTACGCGCGCGGCGTGCTTTCCGCAGGAGCGATGCTCGCGGGTCTGCTGACGGGTGCCGGCGTGGGGCTGTTGGTGCTCTTTCGTACCAATAAGCGCGCCCGCGAAAATCTGATCTTTACCGCCGTATTGCTCGGCATCGGTATCGCCGTCGGATGCTTGCTCGATTATACGGGGTTGGCTGCTTTGCTTCAATTATGAAATGATAAAAGCTTTAGAAAGGGGCTGCTTGGCGGCCCCTTTTCAACACTACATATATTATATATAGGGCGTTCAAACCACAATATTTAGCGCCAAAAAAATTTTTTTAAAAAATTTCAAAAAAGGGGTTGACAAGCCCCTTTCTTTTGTGTTATAATGTGCAAGTCGCCGCGAAAGAGGCGGCAGAGATGATCCTTGAAAATTGAACAACGAGAGATAGTATGAAGCACAGCAAGTGCGAAAATATCTCGACAATTCCAAAAGAGAAATCTACTCTTTAAAAAAGTAAAAGAGCAATCAAGCTCGGAATTGATTTTATCTCCCTTCGCAGGGAGTTAAGATACTATGATTTCGAGAGTTTTATCCTGGCTCAGGATTAACGCTGGCGGCGTGCATAACAC
>JAFTKK010000031.1 GCA_017453325.1 Clostridia bacterium | reverse complement strand
TCTTTGCAATTCGCTTGACAGGGCGGTTTCTTTTTGGGGGATTTACAATCTTCTGTTGGTTCTCCCCATTCTGTCTCCGTCAAAACAAAAAGGGCACCCGACTGGGTGCCCTGTTTGTTTTGGTGGAGACAGTTGGGATCGAACCAATGACCTCATGCATGTCAAGCATGCGCTCTAACCAGCTGAGCTATGCCTCCGTGTGTAACGCAAAATAGTATACCACACTTTTTTGAAAAAAGCAACCCCTTTTTTGCGATTTTTTAAAAAAAGAATATTGGCGGCAGATTTTTTATATTTTTTTGCTTAAAATCCGCAAAGCTCTTTATTATTTTGAAAATTATTGTATAATAAAGGTGTAAATCGGTTTGGGAGGGAGCTATGAGCACAGTCGATGTCAAAAAAACGGCGCGCGAGGGCATGGAGAGCCTTTGCGAGCTTTATAAGATCGGGCGCGGGCCCTCAAGCTCGCATACCATCGGGCCCGAGCGTGCCGTCAGGTGCTTTGCCGACCGCGTGCCAACGGCCAAACGCTTTGCGGTGCGTCTGTTTGGCTCGCTTGCCAAAACAGGTGTCGGGCACGGCACCGATACCGTGATCAAAAAGACCTTAGCGCCGCGCCCGTGTGAGATCATCTTTGATCCTGCCGCCGAGGGGCTTCCGCACCCCAACACCATGGAGCTGATTGCCTTTGATGACGGGGGTGAGCTCTGCCGTGCGCGCGTACTCAGCGTGGGCGGCGGCAGCATTGTGTTTGAGGGCGAGAGCGCCGCGCGCCCGCCGTGCGTTTATCCGCACAGCCGCTTTGCCGAGATCGCGGCCTATTGCCGTGAGCGCGATATCCGTCTGTGGGAATACGTGGCCGAGCACGAGGGGGAGGAGATATTCACTTACCTCGATGAGGTCTGGTCCGCGATGAAGTCTGCCATTCGCGCGGGACTTGACGACGAGGGCGAGCTCCCGGGCGGCCTTGGCGTGCAGAAAAAGGCGAATACGCTATATCACAGTCAGCACGTGGACGAAACGCCCGAGACAAGAGAGAGCCGCATCGTTTGCGCTTACGCCTTTGCCGTCAGCGAGCAGAACGCGGCAGGGGAGCGCATCGTCACCGCCCCCACCTGCGGTGCGGCAGGCGTGCTGCCCGCGGTGCTCTATTATCAGCAAAAAAAGCACCGCTTCAGCGACCGTGAGATCACCGAGGCGCTCGCGACGGCGGGGATCATCGGCAACCTCATCAAGACCAATGCCTCTATTTCGGGCGCGGAGTGCGGCTGCCAGGCCGAGATCGGCTCTGCCTGCGCCATGGCGGCGGCTGCCCTTGCCGAGCTGTTCGGCTTCACGCTCGATAAGATCGAATATGCCGCCGAAATTGCCATTGAGCACCACTTAGGGCTCACCTGTGACCCCATCTGCGGCCTGGTGCAGATCCCGTGCATTGAGCGCAACGCCGTGGCCGCGATGCGCGCCATCAACGCCGTCAACCTCTCGGGCTTTCTGTGGAACACGCGCAAGATATCCTTTGACCGCGTGGTGGACACCATGCGTGAAACGGGTCTTGATATGCATACGGCCTACAAGGAGACCGCCGAGGGGGGACTGGCCAAAATCAAGATAGAACGCAAGAAAAAGGAGAACTGATATGAACGGAGTATTAAACGAGCATTCGCTGGATACGCTTTGCGCGGCGCTCTGCTATGCCATTGGCATCGAGCCCCCCGCACACGCCGCCGCCCCCTCGCCCGAGCTGATGGCTTACGTGGATGCGGCCTTTGGCGGCAAAAAGGCTGACAGGCTCCTGATGTTCAACCCCGACGCGGTGGCCGAGTGGCTTTTTGAAAAGTATCCGCCGTTTTTCGGGGGACTTGGTGGCGAGGGGGATCTGAAGCTGCCACTGCGCACCGCCATGCCCTCGGTCACGCCCGTGTGCTTTGGCACGATGTATACGGGTGCGCAGCCTGCCGTGCACGGCATCACCAAATACGAGAAGCGTCTGATTGAAATTGACAGCTTTTTTGATGCGTGTGTGCGCGCGGGCAAAAAGGTGGCGCTGGTTTCCCATCCGCGCTGCAGCATGGGCGTGATCTTTCTTGAGCGCGAAATCGATTATTTCCTGTATCCCTCCTGGGAGAAGATCAACGCCAAGGCAGCTGAGTTGATTGTAAAAGACGAGTATGACGTGATCGTCGTTTATAACGGCAATTACGACGGCGTGATGCACAAGACCGGCACCGAGAGCTGCGAGGCACTTGCCGAGCTGCGCGCCAACGTGCACGCCTTCAAGTGGCTTGACGAGATGGTGGCCGAGTGCTGGCAGGGGCACAACACGCTCCTTGGCTTCGCTATGGATCACGGCTGCCACGATATCGACGGCGACGCAGGCTCGCACGGACTTGACATGGTGGAGGACCTCAACATCCTGCATGTCTACCGCGCTCGCCCGAAAGAAACAGAATAAAACACGACCGCCGAGGAACCCCTCGGCGATCGTTTCTTTTAGTGCCTTTAGGCCGCCCCGCGCGAAGGGCGAAACAAAGAACCACCCGCTATGCGGGTGGGCAATAAAGGTTATACCCTTGCTTTGGAGCAGATGTAACATAAGCCTTCTCCTGTGGGAGAAGGGGGACCACCGTAGGT
>JAFTKK010000030.1 GCA_017453325.1 Clostridia bacterium | reverse complement strand
GTGCCTACATCCACTTTTACAACAACGAGCGCATCCAATTAAAAACAAAACTGACACCGCTTGAAAAACGATGCCAGTTTGTTGCTTAATTACTACACCCCCGGGGCTTTTTGTGCTGTCCGCACAATTTGGGGCAGTTCATATTCTGCCAACGGGGGCTTTTTTATGATGTGTCGGGATCATCTGCCGCCGCGGAAGCCTCCGCCTCCGCCACCGCGGAAGCCGCCACCTCCGCCGCTTCCGTGATGGCCGCCGCCCTCGGAGCGCACGCGCACGCGCGTGACGAAGCTGCCGACGAAGCGATCCTCGCGGTGGGTGAGGTTGAGACGTGCATAGCGGTCAAGCGGATAGGTCTCACCGTGCTGCTTTTTGCGGTAGCAAAGGAATACTGCGAGTACGCTGATGCCTCCCGCCAGCACGCCCGTGCCGACGGCGATCAGCGCAACCACGAGGGGCCGGCGCCGTTCCTTGGCTGCCAAAGCCTCGTAGTGCCCGTCAATTTCGGTGGCGCAGAGGCGGAAAAATGCCGTAGCGCCGTCCGCGATATTTCCGGACTTTAGATTGCCGTACACCTCGTCGGCATCCAGCGTGCGGTCAACATCGTAATTGGAAAAGATGTCGTAAGCCTCACCGTAGGTGTACATATCGTAATAAAAGGTGCCTTCCGCGCTTACCAGACGCACGACCAGGACGATGGCATCGGGGACGCGATAAAGAGCCTCCTCGCCAAAGTTGCAGACGCTATATACTTGGTGGTCACTTAAACGGTCATCGGAAAATGCCGTTTCCATGGTGATGAGGTAAAAGGAGATACCGTGTGTGTCAATGGCGGGCGCCAGGCTGCGCTCCTCTGTCGGTGTTAAAACATCCAACATATCAACGACAGTAACCGCCGTTTGCTGCGCGGGGGCTTGCTCTGTCGCTCCCGAGGGCATGCCTGCCGACAGAAAAAGCAGAAGCGTGAGTGTACAGATCAAAAGTGTCTTTTTCATACCGTACCCCCCTTATTTGAAGAGAAAGAGCTTCAGGAGTGCGGCAATAATGCCTGCTGCAATGCCCACCGCGGCGCCGAGAATGGCCAGCTTTTTGCCGCTGACGGGCAGCCGCCCCCAGACCTTGCCCGTATAGCCGTTCATGGCGTAGGTGTAGGTCTTGCCTCTGTGCTGATAGGTAAGCAGCCAAATGGGCATGAGGGTATAGTCCCAATGGATGGTGCGCGTGAGCAGACGCGGTACGTTCGGGGTGACGGTGGTGTAGGCACCGATGGTACCGCGCAGGAGCGTGGTGGCGTAATTTGTCATGCGTGTGCGCACTGCCTCGCGCACGCTTTCCTTTTCAATATTACGCTTTTTGGCGATAAAGCCCGCCAGATACGGCATGGAAAATTCCTTGAGAGAATCCGAGGGGTAGGGGAGGATGCCGTCGAGCATTTCGCGATCCTCCTCGGTGATAGCGGGGGTGACGATATCCTCAAAATGGATCTCTCCCGCGCGGCTGATGTGATAATTGGAGGTCTCGGTATAGCGATAGTCACCCGCACGCCAGGTGCGCACGCGGGTGGCGCGGGCGGTCATGGAGGCGCCCACGTCGGCATCGGTGACCCAAAAGGGGTAGTAAATGCCGCAGATTTTATCAACCTGCTCTTTCGATACGAAATCGCGCGGCACAAAACGCTTTTTGCCTGCGAAGGCGAAAAAACGCTTTTGCGCGTCCTCCTTGCTAAACCGGAAGGGAATGACCTTGTGCGGCTTCATCTGTCCCGCAAGCCTGCCCGAAAACAGTACGTAATTGTGGCAATAGGGGCAGGAGGTGGCGGCGGTGTTTTCATCCGCCATGATCTCGGCTCCGCACGCGGAGCAGGTATAGGTGCGTATCCCCGCGCAAAACTCGTCGTCGGGGATCTCGCTTTCCTCGGCTGCGCGCTCTGCCGCCGCGGAGGCGGCATCCTCGGCCGCTTTTGCAGTTTCGGTTTGCGCCAGCTCCTGCTCCGTAAATTCGGAACGGCAATACTCGCAGGAAAATTTACCCGTTCCGGGGTCAAATGCAAGCCCCGCAGAGCAATTCGGGCAATGGTATGTAACGGCGGCTTCTGTCATAGATCAGTCTCTTTTCTTGCCGCAAGCGGAGCAGAATTTGCCGCTGTTTTCGGTACCGCACTCGGTGCAGAACCACGTATCGGCCACGGGGGCTTTTTCACCGCATTCCGAGCAGAACTTACCCGTGGCGGTATTGCCGCACTTCGGGCAGACCCACCCGCCTGCGGCACTCGGCTGCTTTTTGCCGCACTCGGAGCAGAATTTGCCCTCGTTGGTGGCGCCGCAAGCACAGGTCCAGCCGCGTTTCTCGGCTGCCTTGGCAGCAGCCTCGCGCTCCATGGCGGCGCGATTGGTCTCGGAAAAGGCGCCGAAGCCGCCTGCGGCATTCATGCCCATTCCCATACCCATAAAGGTGGTGGCACCGCCGCCGGGATTGCTGCCCGCATTTTCAAAGCCGCGCGCCATGGCACCCTGTACGTAGCCCTCGCGCACGGCGGCATCGCCGAGCATGGCGCCCTGATTGCGCATGTTGATGAGCTTTTTGGATTCCTCGTCATAGGAAACGCTGGCAATGCCGACGGAAAGCACCTCAAAGCCGCGCAGCGCGTTCCATTCGGCATCAAGCTCCTTGGCCATGTAATCCGAGAGCTCGCGGGATTTCGAGGCGACGTGAGAAATGCGGATACCGTCCGCGGACATACGGTTGATGGCGGCGGTGAGTGCCTCGAGAAACTCCGACATATATTGCTCGTTGATATCGTTGATGTCAACGCGGCTCGCGCTGCGCGGAATGGCCTCGGCATAGAATTTAAGCGGGTCGGTTACCTTTACGGAATAGGTGCCGAAGGCGCGCAAAAAGAGCTCGGAATTATAGAAATTGTCAAAGTAATTGACGGGGGTACGGGTGCCGAATTTGATGCCCTTGATCTCCTGCAGATTGATAAAGTAGGCCTTTTGCGAGGAGGAGGGAACGCCACCGTACTTGATGCGGCTGAAGGTTTCGGAAAGCGTTTTGCCGAACTGCCCCGCGAAAAGCGAGGGCATGGCGGAATTGTCGACCTTGTAGTAGCCGGGCTCGGCGGTGAAGTCCACCACCTTGCCGCCGTCCACCAGCAGCATGAATTGGTTGTCGTACACGTGGATCACGGAGCCGTTTGAGATGGTGTCCTCGGTGCCCTTTTTATTGCTGTTACGCTTGTCGTTTTTGCGCACCTTAACGCCCTTGACAAAGACGGTGGTGTCGCTCATTTGGTCGGCTTCAATGACCTCCTGCCAGGTATCGGCAAGGCCGCCGCCGATGGCGGAAAGTGTTGCTTTGATAATGCCCATGTTATGTATCTCCGTTCAAAAAATATGGTAAAAGGCAAGGCGGCGGCCTTGCACTAACGCAAAGCCGCCGCAGCGATTGCTCGCGCCGTGCGCGAATGTGATAAAAGAATGACCCGCCGAGCCGTGTAACCGATATATCAGAACCCTGTTTTCACAAGGCGGTGCCCTGCCCGATGCTTTACTGCTCCCAGCGTCCTTTGTTCTGTCGAGACAAGTCAATCGATGCAGAAAAAGGGAGGTCTGCAAACCGTATCGGGACGCGTTGCGGGCTCCATTTAATACGTGTCGGCTCCACCAACCGATTATCACGCACTAAGCAGGCAGCGGTCAAAAATCAGCGGTCGTAATCGATCTCCGAGGCGAACATATCGTCGAAGTAATCGGCTACGTCGTCAAATTCGTCGTCATCATCAATGGTGACGAGGGTTTCCTCGCCGTTTTCGACGACGGTCTTCAGAATGGTATACTCGCACACATCATCGTTCTTTTCAGCATCCTCTACCGAGATCATGGCATAGTATTTGATGCCGTTTTTCTCGCAGGTGCCGATCAGCTCGAATTCGTGCTCGTTACCCTCTTCATCTTGCAGAGTATAGATTTCAACCTCTTGCATTTCGTTCTTTTCTTTTTCGCTCATGGGAGTCACCTCACTTAATATTATTATATCCGATCAACGGAAAAAAGTCAAGCGTTCGGGCGCGATGGCGCCCCTTGGTTGGTTGGTAATTTCAGGAATCAGCGTTTGGTTTCGGGGGATTGTGTGACGGAGTAGGGGAGAACGAAGAGAAAGCCGTTCTCGCTTCGCGTTCCGTCCTCGTCGATGATGTAGTAGGTGGTTTGGCCCGTTTCGGCATCGGCTGTGATCACGGTAGCGTAGCCGTCGCTCGCAAAATCCGAAACGGCAAGGTGATCGGCCGTGAAGGAGAGTGGTGTGCTGCCATCCTTGTCCACATAGAACCAGCAGCCGTCCTTTTTGACGGCGGCGTAGCCGTTTTTGAAGTCGTGTGCTTCGGTGTATTGTGCGGCGATCTTGATCTCGCCCTTTTTGTTGATGTAGCCCCAAAGATCGGCGTGCTCGCCGATGCGAACGGCAGCAAGGCCGTTTTCCGCAAAGGAGTGTGCATCGGTGTAGGTATGGGCAATGACCATCACGCCCTTTTTGTTGATAAAGCCGTATTTTCCGTCCTTTTTCACCAGGGCGAGCCCCTCGCTGAAGGATTCTGCGTATTCGTAGGTGGGGGCGACCACGTACATACCGTCGCGGTTGATGAAGCCGTACTTGCCATCCTTTAAGACCAGCGCGAGATCGTTATCGGCAAAGGAGTCAATGGCCTCAAACTGCGGATTGACGACCCATTCGCCGTGCTTGTCGATCATGCCCCAGTTATCGAAGGCGAGCACCGCGGCATAGCCGTTATCGTCAAAGGGGCGCGCCATATCGAAGCGCGGCTCGATCACATAAACGCCCTCCGAGTTGATATAGCCGTACTTGCCGCCGATGGCGACCAGGGCAAGGCCGTTTTGGGCGAAGGGATAGGCCTCGTCAAACTGCGGATTGATGACAAGGTCACCGTGTCTGTTGATGTATCCCCAAGAGCCGTTCAGCTTGACGCAGGCGAAGCCGTTTCGGGTGAAGGGCTCTGCATCCTCAAACTGAATGGAAATGACGAAGTTGCCATGCTTGTCAATAAAGCCCCACAGACCGTTTTGCTTTACAGGGGCAAGACCGCTCGCCGCAAATTCGCGGGTCATTTCAAATTTGGTGTCAATGGCAACGTTGCCGTCCTTGTCGGCGTAGCCCCATTTGATGACTGCGGTGCCGTCGGCTCCCTCAACGGTACGTGCCACGGGCACGAGGTCCTTGCGGAACAGAGGAATGCGTTCGGGCAAGATCAGGTCGCCTACCGAGAGCAGTATGATCAAAAGTGCAACCAGCCCGACGATCAGGATCAGCGGAATGGCGGCAATGAGATGGCGGCGGGAGGTGAGGGTGGGTGTGCCTGCGGCGGGGGAAGTGTCGGCCTCCTCCATGCGGGTGGTGCTGCCGTTTGGCACGGCGTCACCGTTTTGTGTCAAGAGCGCCATGGCGGTAAGCTCCTTTCGGGTGATAGTGGCAAGCGGCGGCAATGGCGTTGCCCGTCGCTTTGCTCGGATTTGTTTTTGCGTATAATTAAGTATATCATAAAATAAAGATGATGTCAATTCAAATACCGAGAAATAAAATCACACGAAAAAAAGCACGCGCTGCCGAAGAGCTACGCGTGCTTTTTTAACAAAAAATGGATAAAATGAAATTTTCTTGATCAAAAATTGGAAATTTTGGATTGGTGGTTTGGAATTATTGACGATCAAAATCCTCAAGAACCAAAGAGGGGTTGTTATCCAGTGCCCACTTGATGCTCCACTGTCCCGTGAAGAGCAGGTAGTTTTTGCCGCGCACGTCGGTCACGCGTCTGGTGTCGGAGGCGAGATTGAGACGGGCGAGGTCACCCTCATAGGCGGCGATGCGCTGGATAAACTGGAAGGGAAGGTCGCGCTTGATATATTCCACGCCGTACTCCGATTTCATGCGGAACTGCAAAACGTCATACTGCAGCGTGCCGATGACACCGACAAAGACGCGCTCGTAGCCCGCATCCGGCTCAAAGAAGATGCGAATGGCACCCTCCTGCGCGATCTGGTTCATGCCTTTGGCAAATTGCTTGCGCTTCATCGAGTCGATCTGCTCGACCATGGCGAAGTGCTCGGGGGCGAAGGTGGGAATGCCCTCAAAGGCGAGCTTGCGATCCTTGGTGCAAACGGTATCGCCGATCGAAAAGACACCGGGATCAAACACGCCGATGATGTCGCCTGCAAAGGCCTCCTCAATGCCCTCGCGCTCCTCGGCCATCATTTGCTGCGGCTGGGAGAGCTTGATGGGCTTCCCGGTCTGCATGTGGAAATATTCGCGGCCACGCTCGAACTTGCCCGAGCAGATGCGCATGAAGGCGATGCGGTCGCGGTGCGCCTTGTTCATATTGGCTTGGATTTTAAAAACAAAGGCGGAGAAGTGGTCGTCAAACGGATCCACGGTCTCGGCTTCGGTGGCGCGAGGCAGGGGTGTGGGCGTTAATTGCAGGAAGTAACGCAGGAAATCCTCCACGCCGAAGTTATTGAGTGCAGAGCCGAAAAACACGGGGGAGAGCTTGCCCTTGGCAATGGCCTCAAGATCGAAATCATAGGAGGCACCGTCCAGTAGCTCGACCTGCTCACAGAGCTCGCAGCGCAGGTTTTCACCAATCAGCTCATCGAGCTTGGCGGTGTCGGAAATGTCGCATGCGATCGAGGCAAGGCGGTTCCTGCCGCGGTGTGCATCGTCAAAGGCGTGGATGGCACGCTCGCGGCGGTCATATACACCCTTAAAGGTGACGCCACAGCTGATGGGCCAGTTCATCGGGTAGGTACCGATGCCAAATTCACGCTCAAGCTCGTCAAGAAGATCAAAGGGGTCGCGCGCCTCATGGTCGAGCTTATTAATAAAGGTAAAGATCGGAATGCCGCGTTTGGCGCAAACGTGAAAAAGCTTGCGGGTCTGCGGCTCGATGCCCTTGGCGGCGTCGATCACCATCACGGCGCTGTCGGCGGCCATCAGCGTGCGGTAGGTGTCCTCCGAGAAATCCTGGTGACCGGGGGTATCAAGGATGTTGATGCAATAGCCGTTATATTCAAATTGCAGCACCGAGGAGGTGACCGAAATGCCGCGCTGCTTTTCGAGCTCCATCCAGTCGGAAACGGCGTGGCGGTCGCTTTGCTTGCCCTTGACGGAGCCTGCGGATTGGATGGCGCCGCCGTAAAGGAGCAGCTTTTCGGTTAAAGTCGTCTTACCCGCGTCGGGGTGAGAGATGATGGCAAACGTGCGTCTGCGCTCTATTTCTTTTCTTGTTCTTTCGTCCATAAATCGTATCCTTATTTTCAGCAATCATTTTTAGCAATCGCTCTATATTTTACCGCATTTTGCCGGATAATGCAAGAGGGTGCGGAAAAAATATATCTGCTGTATGAAAAGCACTTTTTCTACCTTTTATATATTGCGATGGCAGAGGGGGGGCGGGATGCGCCTGTCAAGGCTGTTTTTTCACACCGTGTGCGCCCTTTTTTCAGTTCCTCAAAAAAGGTGACAAAGGCACCAAAAAAGCCGCTTTATTTTTGTGTATTATTTTATCGAAAAAATGCTTGCGTTTTTGTAGGACACATGATATACTATTCTCTGCCCGACACAATATATAGTGTTCACTGCGCAAATGCACATCTAAATATAGGGGCACACGGGGTGCCCAAAAGGAGAGGGAAAAGATGAAGATCATTAAGAGAAACGGCTCGGAGGTTACCTTTGACCGCGCCAAGATCGTGCGCGCGATCGAGAAAGCAAACGAAAGTGGCGAGGGCAAGCCCGAGCTGACCAAGCGCCAGATTGACTACATTTCTTTTGTTATTGAAGACTATTGTGAGGATGTGGGACGTGCTCTTTCCGTGGAGGAGATCCAGGAGCTGGTGGAGACGCTCATCATCCAACAAAACGCCCCCGAGACCGCCAAGCGTTACATCCGTTACCGCTTTACCCGTAACCTGGCGCGCCGTGCCAACACCACCGACGAAAATATCCTTTCTCTTATTGAGTGCAATAACGAGGAAGCCAAGCAGGAAAACGCCAACAAGAACCCCACCGTCAACAGCGTGCAGCGCGACTACATGGCCGGTGAGGTTTCAAAGGACCTCACGCGCCGTATTCTTCTTCCCGAGGAGATCGTGAAGGCGCACGAGGACGGCATCATTCACTTCCACGATGCCGATTACTATGCCCAGCATATGCACAACTGTGACCTGGTCAATCTGGAGGATATGCTGCAAAACGGCACTGTGATCAGCGGCACCCTCATCGAAAAGCCCCATAGCTTTTCTACCGCTTGCAACATTTCAACGCAGATCATCGCGCAGGTTGCCTCCAACCAGTACGGCGGCCAGAGCATTTCCCTCACGCATCTTGCCCCCTTTGTGCAGGTGTCGCGCGAAAAGATCACACGCCAGGTGAAGGCAGAGCTTCAGACGCTGGGTGTGGATCCCGGTGAGGAGATGATCGCCAAGATCGTGGAGGACCGTCTGCGTGACGAGATCCGTCGCGGCGTGCAGACCATTCAGTACCAGGTAGTGACGCTTCTGACCACCAACGGTCAGGCTCCCTTTATTACGGTATTCATGTACCTTGGTGAGGCACAGGACGAGCGCACCAAAAAGGACCTTGCCCTCATTATTGAGGAAATGCTTGAGCAGCGTATCATGGGCGTCAAGAACGAGGCCGGCGTGTACGTAACGCCTGCCTTCCCCAAGCTCATTTACGTGCTGGAGGAGGACAATATCAGCGAGGATTCTCCTTACTGGAATCTGACGAAGCTGGCTGCTAAGTGCACCGCAAAGCGCATGGTGCCCGACTATATCTCCGAAAAGGTGATGAAGAAGCTGAAGGTGGATGAAAACGGTGACGGCCAGTGCTATACCTGCATGGGCTGCCGTTCCTTCCTCACACCTTGGGTGGATGAAAACGGCAAGGCCAAATATTACGGCCGCTTCAATCAAGGCGTTGTGACCATCAATTTGGTGGATGCTGCCTGCACGGCAACCATGGAGGGCAGAGACCTTAGTAAATTCTGGCGTGTGCTTGACGATCGCCTGGAGCTTTGCCATCGCGCTCTTCAATGCCGTCACGAGCGTCTTGAGGGCACGCTTTCCGACGCGGCTCCCATTCTTTGGCAGTACGGTGCGCTTGCCCGTCTTGAAAAGGGTGAGCCCATCACCAAGCTGCTTCATGGCGGCTATTCCACCATTTCGCTCGGCTACGCGGGCCTTTGGGAGTGCGTATATGCCTTGACGGGTAAGAAGCTCACCGATCCCGAGGGCGAAAAGCTCGGCCTTGAGATCATGCAGCGTCTCAACGATGCCTGCAAGAAATGGAAAGAGGCAGAGAACATTCACTATTCGCTTTACGGTACGCCCCTGGAGTCTACCACCTATAAGTTCGCCAAGTGTCTGCAAAAGCGCTTTGGCAAGATTCCCGGCGTGACCGATAAGAGCTATATCACCAATTCCTACCACGTACACGTGACGCAGGAGATCGATGCGTTTGATAAGCTGGCGTTTGAGTCCAAGTTCCAGGAGCTTTCTCCCGGTGGCGCGATCAGCTACGTGGAGGTGCCCAATATGCAGGATAACCTTGACGCGGTGCTTGAGGTGATGAAGTTTATCTACAACAACATCATGTACGCCGAGCTCAATACCAAGAGCGACTATTGCCAGGTCTGCGGCTACGACGGAGAGATTCAGATCGTAGAGGACGACGGCAAACTGGTATGGGAGTGCCCGCATTGCCACAACCGCGATCAGAACAAGATGAACGTGGCGCGTCGCACCTGCGGCTATATCGGCTCTCAGTATTGGAATCAGGGTCGCACGCAGGAGATCCGCGAGCGTGTGCTCCATCTCTGATATGCATTACGGCGCGATCAAAAAGCGGGATATTGCCAACGGCCCCGGCGTGCGCGTGTCGCTGTTTGTTTCGGGGTGTACGCACCATTGCCCCGGCTGCTTTAATGCGGATACGTGGGATTTTGCGTACGGCGAGCCATTTACCCCGCAAACGGTGCGAGAAATACTCGACTTGATGTCCCCCGATTATATCACGGGCTTCTCCTTGCTCGGCGGTGAGCCGATGGAGCCGCAAAATCAAGAGGCGCTTTTGCCGCTTTTGCGGGAAATCAAGGCACAGTACCCCACTAAAACCGTGTGGGTCTATTCCGGTTACGTGCTTGAGGAGCTGGTGGGTGAGAGCCGCGCGCGATGCGCGGTGACCGACGAGGTGCTATCCTACGTTGACGTGCTGGTTGACGGCCGATTTGTGGCGGCGAAAAAGGATATCCGCCTGCGTTTCCGCGGCTCCTCCAATCAGCGCTTGATTGATCTCAACAAAACGCGTGCCGCAGGCACGGTCGTTTTGTGGGACGACTGATCAAATTGAATTTTCCCGCGAGGGCTGCCTTGGCAGCCCTCGCTTTTTTAGTCAATTTGCCGCGTGCCGCGGATAAAAAGTGTGGGGGCTATTGACTTTAACGACAAAAAGCGTTATAATAAATTATGTATGATTGCTTAAAATACCGTATTCTTTGAGAAAAGGGAGTACACCATGACCGAAAAGGAACTCGGGGCGCTGATTGCCGCGGCGGTGCAGGACAAGGATCTGACCGACACGGACATTCCCGCCATTGACCTTTATCTTGATCAGATTCTCAGCCTTGTGGCCGACAAAAACAAGGATGCGGCTCCGCGTTACCGCGAGCGTGCGCTGACCAAGACCATGATCAACAATTATTCCAAGGACGGGCTGATCAGTCCGATCACGGGAAAAAAATACACGAAGGAGCATATTATTGAAATGCTGCTTGTGTATGCCCTTAAGAACACGCTTTCGATCGGCGAGATCAAACGCGTGCTGACGGGCGCCCGTAACGATTGCGCCTTCACGGGAGCAGATATGACGGAGGGCTACCGCCGTTTTCTTGCGGCAAAGGAGACCAACCGCGCACGTGTCGGCGAGATCGTGCTGTCTCTCCTGCGTGAGGACGAGCTTGACGTGCAAAATGACCGCGATTTTTTCGTCGCGTTGCTTGATATCCTGTCCCTGTCTGCTTATTTAAAGACCGTGGCGCAGGAGATGCTGGAGGCCCGTTACAGCGATCCCGACGAGGCTGAGCGTGAGCGCCGCGAGCGCGAGAAAAACGAAAAACGCGAGCGTGAGGATGCGGAAAAGCAGAAAAAACGTGAGCGTGAGGAGGCCGAAAAGGCCGAAAAGCGCGAGAGAAGTGAACGCGAGCGCGAGGAAAAGCGCAAGGAAAAGAACCGCGTTTTACCAGATCCTGCCGATTGAGCTTTGCATCTTGCAGGGCTTGCGTGCTCGGCTCTCTTTGGCTATAGACGATTTCGACATGAATTCGACGAGGTGACGAAAAATGAAAGCTATTTGCTGGCATAAGGTGAGAAAGATATCCGTTTTGCTTCTGGCTGATGTGATCTCCTTCTTGCTTGCCGTGTTTTTGGCTCATATCGTGGTTTATAACCGCGCGAGCGACATTTTTGCATATGCGATCGGCATTGGCGGTGCTGCGCTTTTGATGGTGGCTCTCTTTGCCGTGTGCGGTCTTTACAGATTCCAATTGCAAAATGCGGGATTTGAGGAAATGATGTATATCTGCCTTGGCATTCTCGCTTCCTTTGCGACTACGGTGCTGTGGAATCGCCTGTTCGCGCAGCTGCATCTGCGTGAGATTTTGGTGGCGTATCTTATTTTGTTTAATTTGCTTTGTGTTTCGCGCTACTGGAAGCGCTTGTACCGCGCATGGAATTACCGTTTCGTGGGCAGGAAGCATAGAATTCGCGTGATGGTGGTGGGCGGCGGTGACGCCGGCACCACGATGATCAAGGAAATGAAAACGTCGGATAAGGTGGCCTATTTGCCGCTTTGTGTGATCGACGACGATCCGCAAAAGCTCCACACACGCGTATGCGGTATACCCGTGGTAGGTAACCGAAACGATATCGAGCGTGCCGTCGCCAAATACGGCATTGAGCAGATCTTTGTGGCGATTCCTTCCGTCAATAAGCAAAATGTGGGCGCCATTTGTGAAATCTGTGCACGAACGGGATGCCGTGTGCGCATTTTGCCGGGTGTATACCAGGTACTCAACGGCACGGCAATGCTCAACCAGGTGCGAGATATTGATGTGAATGACCTGCTCGGTCGCGAGCCCATTACCGTCAATTCTCACGAGGTGTTTGGCTATATTGAGGGTCAAAACATACTGGTCACGGGCGGTGGCGGCTCGATCGGCAGTGAGCTCTGCCGCCAAATCGCTGCGCACAATCCCAATTCCTTGACAATTTTCGACATTTATGAGAATAACGCGTATGAGATCGAGATGGAGCTGCGACGCAACTATCCTTACCTTGATCTGCGTGTGCTGATCGGCAGCGTGCGCGACGAGAGACGCGTGAAGGATGTTTTCCAGCGTTCGGCACCGCACATTGTTTTTCATGCGGCGGCGCACAAGCACGTGCCCTTGATGGAGCATAGCCCTGCCGAGGCTGTGAAAAACAACGTGTTCGGCACCTACAACGTGGCGAAGGCGGCACTTGATTTCGGCGTGAAGCGCTTTGTGATGATCTCGACCGACAAGGCCGTGAATCCGACCAACGTGATGGGCGCGACCAAGCGCATATGCGAGATGATCGTGCAGAATTTTGCTGCCAAATCCAAGGTGACCGACTACGTGGCGGTGCGCTTTGGCAACGTGCTGGGCAGCAACGGCAGCGTCATTCCGCTGTTTAAGAGGCAGATCGCCGAGGGCGGCCCCGTGACCGTGACGCATAAGGATATTATCCGTTATTTTATGACCATTCCCGAGGCGGTGTCGCTCGTGCTGCAGGCAGGTGCCTATGCCACGGGCGGTGAGATCTTCGTGCTGGATATGGGGCAGCCCGTGCGCATCGTCACGCTGGCGGAAAACCTCATCCGCCTGTCTGGCTATAAGCCCTATGATGAGATCGACATCGTTTTTACGGGTCTGAGGCCCGGCGAAAAGCTCTTTGAGGAGCTGCTGCTTGATGAAGAGGGTATGCGAAAGACCCCGAACGAAAAGATCTACATCGGAAATCCCATCCCCGTGGATCAGGAGCTGCTTGACAGTACCCTGCAGGAAATACGGGAGGCTGCAGCCGTCAACGACGGCGCGCAGCTGATTACCTTGCTCAAAAAGCTGGTTCCCATGTACCATGCGGAAAAACGCAATCCCGCAATCGCTGCGAAAGAAAAGGAGTAAACTATGAACGAACAAGAAAAAACGGCCGAGATCACATTTGGATTTTTAGTAGCCATCGTGCGCCGCTTCTTCCTCATCCTGCTGATCGTGTCGGTCGCGGGTGCGGGTCTTGCCTTTGCCGCAACGAAGCTGCTGATCGATCCCGTCTACTCCTCCACGGCGGAATTTGCCGTAGAAAACACCTCCGGCGAAGCGGGTGTGATGAATAGCGGCTATCAGATGGGCGCGGTGCAGTATGCGACCAATTATGCAAACGAGGTAGAGGGCAACGTGTTCCTCAGCGAGATCTTAAATGCATATAACACCAAATACGGTAAAAATCTTACCTTGAAGCAGCTGACGCGCAAGATCAGCGCGACCTCCGACGGTGAGCTGCCTGTCTTCACCATCAAGGTGGTTTCCACAGACCCGCAGGAGGCCTATGATATTTTGGCGACCGTGCAGGACATGACGCGTGATCTGCATCTTAACGACAGCACGCGTAAATACGTGAATATCAAGCCCATTGAGTACGGGTCGCTGGCAACCGCGCCCGATTCTCCCAACGTCTTTTTGAACACCGTCCTCGGTACGATCATTGCGTTTGCGATTGCTTACGTGGCCATTTTCCTGAAGGTCTTTTTGGATAAGACGGTGTATGATGAGGAGATGGTCAAGAATATTTCCTCGCTGCCCATCGTCGGCCAGATCCCGCGTTGGTCCGACAAAAAAAGCGAGGGCGGCAGAGCGAAGAACAAGGCACAGCACTTTGACACCAAGGGTAACAAGGAGGAGATCCAGCGCGATTATGCCGGCAAGCTCCTCGGTCCCAAGACGCCCTTCTCGGTGTCGGAATCCTTCAAGACGCTGCGCACGAACCTTACTTACGTGGCGCGCCAGGATAAGTCCTCTCCCGTATTTGCCGTTACCTCCGGCTTTGCCGGTGCAGGCAAGAGCGTGGTGATCGCCAATATTGCCATCAGCTTTTCGCAGCTTGGCAAGAAGGTGCTGCTGATTGACGGTGACATGAGATGTCCCGTGCAGCACAAGGTCTTTTCGGTGGCAGCCGACCGCAACGGCCTTTCCGAGACGCTGGCCGGCATTGAAGAAAATCCCTTTGAAAACGCCGTGATACACGACGTGTACGGCTCGCTTGATCTGATGACCTGCGGGCGCATTCCGCCCAACCCCTCCGAGCTTCTGTCCTCCGATCGGATGCAGCAGTTCCTCGAGGAGGCAAAGGCGAGATACGATTACGTGCTGATCGACCTGCCGCCGGTTCTGGAAACCGCAGATGCAGGCGCCGTTACCTCTATTATTTCGAGCTACATTATCGTGGTTCGTGCAGGCTACTCCAAGATCGATGCCGTGCAGACGGTTGTGGAATCCATGCAGGCGATGCGTGCAAATATGGCGGGCTTTGTACTCAATGACGTGAACGGCAAGGGTGCGTTTGGATACTATTCTCATTACGGCCATCGCGGCAAGTACAGCAAGTACGTTTACCGTGATCAGGCAGAGCAAAAATAATCCGAGGGGAACAAACATGAGAGCTGCTTTGATGAAATACAAAGAGGGGCTTTACCGACTGCTACTCAGCCTTTTGGTGTTTCTCGTTGCGGTTCTGACGGGGGGCGAGACCGAAAGGCTCGCCCCCTTTGTTGTGGCGTTGTTGCTGCTGCTTTGCGTCGGTTTGCTGACGCAAAGCCATGCGCGTTATCTGACCTTGCCCTTTTTGCATCTGACCCTGTTGCTGATCTTTTGCTACGATTCCTTTTCGGTGTTTATCGGGTACATTTGGCTCCTTCCCATCGTTGTGATTGCCATGGCGGTGCATCTGTGGCGCCTTGGGCCGCGCGCCCGGCGCGGCATGACGTTACCGCCGTTGCTGGCGGTCAGCGCGGCGACCTTGCTTGGCGGTGTGGGCATGATCTCGCCCGCCGATTATTTCCGACCTGCCTCGCTGGTCTTTATGGCGGGGCTTGGCCCCGGCTTGGTGCTCTCATATTGGATCATGAAAAGGGAGCTTGAAGCGCGCGAGTCTCGCGAGGCGCTGAAGCAGGATCTGCTCTGGTGGGGCGTGGTGGCAATGGCGGTCGTTTTTTGGCACGTGATGCCGCTGATTTTGGAAAACGGTGTGCTATACATTGCACACGTGCCGCAATGGAGCAACAATATCTCTACCATGCTGATGATCGCTATGCCTGCGGCATTTGCACAAAAACGACGCGGCCTGCCGCATTATATGATAGCGGCTCTGATGTTTGCCGCCGTGATGCTGATCGGGTCACGCGGCGGACAGATATTCGTTGGCGTGGAGCTGCTCGTTTGCTGCCTGGTGGCGTGGCTGCAGGAAAAAGAGTATCTTGCGCGGATATGGAACCGTTTTTACTTCCTTTTGGCCCTGCTTGGTGTGGGATATTTGCTTTGGTTCTTGGCGGCAAACGGCGATGCGTTTGCGCTTGTCAGCACCGACGAGACCAGATTTAATATGCTGCTGCGCGGCTTTGAGGACTTTTGCCGCAATCCGCTGTTTGGCAGCGGCATCGGCTATCGCGGAAATGCAGACCTTTACCTCGGAAAGCAGGGTACGATCAATTGGTACCACGTTTTTGTGGCACAGGTGGTGGGCGGTCTTGGCCTTTGCGGTATTTTGGCGTGGAGCTATCAGCTTTATACCAGATTTTGCCTTGCTTGGCGCGTGCGCGGCGAACGTGAGGTGTTTTTCGCGCTTTGCTATCTGGGGCTTCTTCTGATGTCGATGGTGAATCCCGGAGAATTTTGCCCCGTTCCCTATGCTTTTTTGGCGGTGACGCTTTTTGTGGCGCTTGAAAATCACTTGGAGCAGAGTACGCCGCAATAGCCGAACACGCAAGCTCTCTTCGGCTATACCCGTGACGACGAGCGTATAAAAATGCCGACCCCGCACCTTGGCGGGATCGGCATTTTTGATTTTGTTTCAGGATTCGAGCTGCCTGCCAAGAAAGCCTGCGGCAGTTTGGATCAGCTTGCTTTCCACGTCGGATACCGGCGTTGCGCGCTCGTTTTTTTCATCCTTACTGAGCGAAACCACGCATCCGACAATGTCTCCCTCAGCTAAGATCGGCATGGCGCAGGAAACGGTATGGCTGCCTCCCTCCGCGATGGCGGGAATGCGCTCCATGCCCTCTCTCCAGACATAAAGCGAACGGGTTTCTATGACCTTTTCCAGCGCCTCGGAGAGCGTTTTTTCACCGTATTCCTTGCGCGGCAGTCCTGCCGTGGCGATGACGGCGTCTCTGTCGCAGATCACGACGGAAAGGGAGCAGGTTTTGTGCAGAGTTTCGGCGTATTCGCCCGCGAATGCGGAGAGCTCACCGATGGGAGAATATTTTTTAAAAATGACCTCGCCCTCGCGGTCTGTAAAAATTTCCAGAGGATCTCCCTCGCGAATTCGCATTGTGCGGCGGATTTCCTTGGGGATGACGACACGCCCGAGGTCGTCGATTCTTCTCACAATTCCTGTGGCTTTCATATATAAAAATCTCCTTGTTTTCAAATAGTAGGGTGATACTATTATTTGCAAAACAAGGAGATTTATACTGCGTTATTTTTAGATTTGTTTTTTGTGATATGCGTTATATCAAATGTTTTTGTATCTAACGTATAATACTTATTTTGATGATTTGACAAATATTTGTCAAATCTCTTGACAGAGCCAAAAGAAAAGTATATAATGAAATTTAATCTTTTATTATAAACCGATCTTTGATCGGCGTTTTCTCGGAGGTTTTTATGAACAGAGTTTATAATTTTTCCGCAGGTCCTTCCATGCTTCCCCTGCCCGTGCTTGAAAAAGCAGCGGCAGAGCTGATTACATACGGCAATTCCGGTATGTCTGTGATGGAAATGTCCCACAGATCCCCCGACTATGAGGCTATTATTGCGGATGCGGAGCGTATGCTGCGCGAGCTGATGAACATTCCCGACAACTATAAGGTACTTTTCCTGCAGGGCGGTGCTTCCACCCAGTTTGCCGCTGTGCCCCTCAATCTCATCGGCCGCACGGGCAAGGCAGATTACGTGGTATCGGGTCAGTTTTCCGGTAAGGCCTACAAGGAGGCACAAAAGATGGGCTACGATGTCGTCTGTGCTGCCACTACCAAGGAGGATAATTTTGACCACATCCCCGCCCTCACGCGTGAGATGTTCCGTCCCGATGCCTCCTACGTGCATATCTGCTACAACAACACCATTTACGGCACCAAGTATGCCGATATTCCCGATACGGGTGATATTCCGCTGGTGGCCGATATGTCCTCCTGCATCCTGTCCGAGCCTGTGGACGTCAGCCGCTTCGGCGTGATCTATGCCGGTGCGCAGAAGAACATGGCGCCTGCGGGTCTTACCATCGTGATCGTGCGTGAGGATCTGCTTGAGTATGCCGATCCCAAGATGCCCACGATGCTGGAGTGGAAGATCATGGCAGAGAACGGCTCTATGTATAACACGCCCCCCTGCTATACCATCTACATGGCGAAGCTGGTCTACGAATGGCTGCTCTCGATCGGCGGTCTTTCGGAAATGAAGAAGTACAATGAAAAGAAGGCTGCCGTGCTTTACGATTATCTTGACAGCCAGAGCTACTACATCGCTCCCGTGAAAAAGGATAGCCGCTCGATGATGAACGTGACCTTTGTGACGGGTGATGCCGAGCTTGACAAGAAATTCGCCAAGGAGGCTGCTGCTGCGGGTTTGAAGAACCTCAAGGGTCACCGTTCCGTTGGCGGTATGCGCGCCTCGATCTACAACGCAATGCCCGCTGAGGGCGTTGACAAGCTGGTGGCATTTATGAAAGAGTTTGCCGCCCAAAACCCTAAAGCCTGAAAGGAACCAACCATGAACAACATTCTTTTGATGAATAAAATTGCTAAGATCGGCACCGACCGTCTTGATCCTGCACTTTACACCTGCGGCGCCGATGTGGAGGCGCCTGTCGGTGTGATGGTGCGCTCCGCCAAGCTTCACGACATGACCTTCAACCCCGAGCTGCTTGCCATTGCACGCGCGGGTGCCGGTGTCAATAACATTCCCGTGGCACGCTGCGCCGAGGAGGGTGTTGTGGTATTCAATACCCCCGGTGCGAACGCCAATGGCGTAAAGGAGCTTGCGATCTGCGCGCTGCTGCTTGCTTCCCGCGATATCGTGGGCGGTGTCAACTGGGCAAGATCGCTGGCCGGCACCAATGACGTTGCCAAGCAGGTAGAGGCAGGTAAGGCACAGTTTGGCGGTACCGAGCTGCGCGGCAAAACGCTTGGCGTAATCGGCCTTGGTGCGATCGGCGGTTTGGTCGCAAACGCAGCCGTGAAGCTGGGCATGACGGTGGTTGGCTGCGACCCCTACCTTTCCGTGGCGGGTGCGTGGAACCTTGACCATCACATTGTGAAGGCAGCGACCTACGAAGAGGTATATGCTGCCGCCGATTATATCACCCTGCACGTGCCCGCAACCGAGACCACCACGGGCATGATCAACAAAAACACCATTGCCACCATGAAAAAGGGCGTGAAGATCATCAATCTCGCACGCGCCGAGTTGGTGAAGGCGGATGATCTTGCCGCAGCAATGGCTGACGGTGCGGTTTCTGCTTACGTGACCGACTTCCCGACCGAGGAGACCGTGGCGATCCCCGGCGTGGTGGTGATCCCTCACCTTGGCGGCTCTACCGAGGAGGCCGAGGAGAACTGCGCCGTGATGGCTGCCGAGGAGCTTGACGAATATATCCGTTACGGCAATATCCGCAACAGCGTGAATTATCCCGCTGCCAACATGCCCGTTTCTGCGACCTCGCGCGTATGCGTGCTGCACGCAAACGTACCTGCCGTGCTCGCGAACATCTCTACCGTGATGGCCAAGGACGGCATCAACATCGAAAATATGCTGAACAAATCCAAGGGCGAGAACGCATATACCATTCTCGAGGCAAACGATCCCATTACCGAAAAGGTGGAGCGCGACATTGCCGCGCTTGAGGGCGTGCGTCGCGTGCGAACCATTCGTTTTTGATGAAAAAACAAAAGAAATCCGCATTTTGGCGGATTTCTTTTGTTTTCACGCCAAGCCCCCTTGCAAAACCCCACTAAAATATGGTATAATATAAAATAACTATTGCATTCTGAAAAAGTCGCGTGTGCGGCGGGAGGTATTGTTTGATTATTGCACTGGAAAACGCAAGACATGAGCTGATTGATATGCGTGAAAAATTGGCGGATCTCGGGCAGGCGCTGCGTGTGGAGGATCTTGCCGCACGCGTGGCTGAGCTTGAGCAGAAGACGGCAGATCCCAGCTTCTGGTCCGACCCCAATTCTTCTAAGGTGTTGCAGGAGCTGAAGCAAAGCAAGGATACGATTGCGGAATACGAGGCGCTTTGCACCCGTCTTGAGGACGCCATTGCCCTCGCCGAGATCGCCATTGAGGCCGAGGACGAGAGCTGCGTGGAGGAGGTCGAGGGCGAGCTTGCCGCCATTGTTGCCGAGGAGGACACTCAGCGCATGGAGGTGCTTCTCAACGGCGAGTACGATCGCAGCAACGCCATCGTTTCCTTCCATCCCGGTGCCGGCGGTACCGAGGCGCAGGATTGGGCACAGATGCTGTACCGTATGATCACGCGTTGGGCTGAGCGCAAGGGCTTTAAATATAAGCTGGTTGACTGGCTGGACGGCGACATGGCGGGCATCAAGAGTGCTACCATTATGGTAGAGGGCAACAATGCTTACGGCTATCTCAAGAGCGAAAACGGCGTGCACCGTCTGGTGCGTGTCTCCCCCTTTGACGCCGCAGGCAGACGTCAGACCTCCTTTGCTTCCATTGAGGTTATGCCCGAGTTTGACGACGTGGATGCTGTTGAGATCCGCGATGAGGATATTGAGGTTACGGCGCACCGTTCGAGCGGTGCGGGCGGTCAGCACATCAACAAGACCGACTCTGCGATCCGCATTCTGCACAAGCCCACGGGCATTGTGGTGGGCTGCCAGACCGAGCGCAGCCAGCTGCAAAACAAGGAAACGGCCATGAAGATGCTGAAGGCCAAGCTCATGGAGATCAAGCTGCGCGAGCGTCTTGATACCATTGAGGAAATTCAAGGCAATAAGGTAAACATTGAGTGGGGCTCGCAGATCCGATCCTACGTTTTTATGCCTTATACGCTGGCAAAAGACACCAGAACGGGCTTTGAAAACGGCAATATCGGTGCTGTGATGGACGGCGATATTGACGGCTTTATTAACGCCTATCTCAAAATGAACGCAGGGCAGTAATCAAGGAGGGCTTTTTGATGAAGAAAAGCAAGCAGCTAAAGCAAGCGGCGGGGCTTTGCGGCATTTTTGCCGCATTGGTGACGGCGATCTCACTCATCGGGCTCGCTATCCGTAAAAAAAGCCTTTCACAAGCGATTTTGGCCTTGGTGGCGGCCATGGGTGCTGCTGCCGGCACGGGACTTTTGCTCGCGGACGTGTTTGCGCCCGATACCGAAGGGGAGCGCCTTGTACAGGAAACGGCGGCGTGCGATGAGGAGCTGTTTGATGCCGAAATGGCACAAGTGGCCGACCGTCGGATGCGCCACGTGCTTGGCGGGTCGCGTGTGGGCGAGGTCACCAACGCTCCTTCCCACCGTCCCGTGATTTTGCGTGACGAAGAGGCCAGCGAGGCTGATTTCCTGTAAGAGAAAGACGTGCAACACGGCAACCGATGTTCGGTGAGCTTTGTTGCGCGTTTTTTATTGGCGAGGTTGACATTCTAAGAGAAAGCCGCTATAATAATAGTGGTAATTTTACGCAAAGAAAGGGGAGATACGTATGAAGGGCTTTTCGCGTGCGATAGCAGCCATATTGCTTTCGGTGCTGCTGTTCTCATTTTGCGTTTGGCGATACGAAAAGCTTGATCTGATCTCCGATGCGACCGCTTATCTGAGTGGTGCGCTGGATCGCTTTGAACAAATGATCGTGCCCTTTGAGCCGCATCCGGAAGATCCCGATACGGGGAATGGGGGAGAGAACCAAACGCCCAGCTCGCCCTATGACCCCAACGGCAATTATTCCGATTATCGCCCCGGCGAAAGCGTTAACGTTTCCGTGCAGGAGGCCTTGCGCACGGGGCTTCTTGCCATGCAGCCCACCATTGATCTTTCCGCAGCATCCGCTACCAAGGCAGAGGTAAAAAATGCCATGGCGTCGCTGATCTATTCGGAGCCGGAGCTGTTTTATCTGCAATCTCAGTATGAAATGACCTTTGTGGGGGATCGGGTGACGGCACTTACGCCGAAATATACCTGCACACCGAGCGAGCTGGAGACCAAGCGCGCGGAGTACCGCGCAGCCCTTGACGCGATCGTGGCGGGGGCGCCGATAGATGGAAGTGAGTTTGATAAGATCCTATATCTGCACGATTACTTCGTGGCCAATTATACCTACGACACCGAGCTTTCCATTCGTGACGCCCACACCCTTTTCACACAGGGCAAGGGAGTGTGTCAGGCTTATATGCTGGGGCTCATTGCCGCGGCGCGCGAGCTTGGATTGGAGTGCACCCCCGTGACCAGCGACACCATGATGCACGCGTGGAATCTGGTGAAGATCGATGGCGCGTGGTACCACGTTGACGTGACGTGGGATGACGTTGCGACGCTGCCGACGCAGGCTTGCTACACCTACTTTTTGCAGAGTGACGCGGGCTTGACCGCCATTGATGCCGATCTCCCCCTGGTAGACCGCCATCGCGAATGGGCAGCTGCCGTATCGGCACAAGATCCCACCTATGACCAAGCCGCCTTCAGAGGCGCGCAGACCCCGATTTTGAAGCAGGGAGACGTATATTACTGCGTGGCTGCGGTGCAGGATATGTCGGGCGGCGTGCGCGGCGAGATCCTGTCGGGCACCTCTATTACCGCTATGGCGCATTTTGCCGACGTGAGGGGTGGTTATTGGGTGGCACAGGGAAATCGCTTTTACACCGATTGCTATTCCGATCTTATTGTACACGACGGTTACCTTTACTATCATTCGGGCAATTCCATCAGCCGCATTCCGCTTTCGGGCGGTGCGTCTCAGACCGTTCATCTGGCCGTGGGGCTGTCGGGAACGGCCTCGATCTACGGTTTTTTGGGCATTGCAGACGGGGGGCTACAATATATCCTTGCAGATTCTCCCATTGACACCACCTACCGTACCGCCGTTTGGCAAATGACCCCGTGATACAAAACGAACCGCGTGCAGCCTGCTTTATGGCGGGCTGCACGCGGTTTTGCGTATCGGAACGCGAGCTTGCCGTTCGTGAGGTGTTCGTTGGTTGTGCCGTGCTTTTACAAAAGCAGGAGCAATATATTGCTATCTTTTTTCTTTTTTTGCTTTATAATATAAGTAAAGAATTTAATGTCCGAAAAGGAGAAGCAGCATGAATGTGATATTGGCCAGAGTTGGCACGCACCCCACTATAGCCTTCGCGGCAGAGGAGCTGGCACGCTATTTGCGCCTCATGGATCACACGCTTTTCGTAGAGGAGCGCGTGTACGATGTGCCCACTTCCGTGCCTTTGCGTGCGATCGTATTGGGCCTTGACGGTTCGATGCCGTACTCGGCCGAGCAGGACGGGTTTTCTGTTTGCCTGCAGGATGGCATGGGGCACATCACCGCCACCAATGAGCGCAGTCTGTTGATCGCCGTGTATCGCTTGCTGCAGGAGCTTGGCTGCCGCTTTTTGTTTCCCGGCAAGGAGGGTGAGGTCATTCCTGCCCGTCCTCTTGATGCTGCCGCATTGACTGTTTCGCTTTGTGAAAAGCCCTCTTACCGCCACCGTGCGATTTGCATTGAGGGCGCGGTTGGCTATGAGCACGTGCGCAACACCATTGATTGGCTGCCCAAGGTTGGCATGAACGGATATTTTGTGCAGTTCAAAACACCCGCTTGCTTTTTTCAGCGCTTTTATAACCAAACCGAGAATTCTGATATGCCCACTTCACCTGTAACGAATGATGACGTTGCACATATCTGGTCGCGCCTTGAGGAGGAGATTGTCAAGCGCTCACTCGATTACCATGCCATGGGGCATGGCTGGACCTGCGAGCCCTTTGGGATTGACGGAACCGACTGGAGCGTTTACGGGCAGGAGCTCTCGCCCGAGGTGGTGCCGCATCTTGCCTTAGTGAACGGCAAGCGAGAGCTTTTTGGCGGTAAGGCGCTGAACACCAATCTGTGCTATTCGAACCCCGCCACAAGGCAGATCATGATCGATGCCGTTGTGAAGTATTGCAAGGAGCATCCGCAGGTCAATTTCCTGCATTTCTGGTTGTCGGATGGACGAAATAATCATTGTGAGTGTCCTGCGTGTGTCAAAGCACTTCCCTCGGATTTTTACGTGATGCTGCTCAACGAGCTGGATGAGCGCTTGACTGCCGAGAATATTTCCACTCGCATCGTATATTTGGTATATCGCGATCTTTTGTGGGCGCCGCAGCGAGAAAAGATCAAAAATCCCGATCGCTTTGTGCTGATGTTTGCGCCCATTACCCGCACCTATAGCAATGCCTTTGTAGATCTTGACATCACACAGAAGGCTGAGCTGCCGCCCTTTGTGCGCAACAGATTGTCGGATCCCCGTTCGGTTGCCGAGAACGTGGGCTTTTTGCGCAAATGGCAGCAGGAGCAGACATTCGACAGCAGCTTTGATTTTGATTATCATCTGATGTGGGATCATGATATTGATCCCGGTTACATGGAATGTGCGCGTATTCTTTATACCGATATGGTCAATCTCGATCAAATCGGCCTTGACGGTATGGTGAGTTGTCAGCTGCAGCGAGTGGCCTTCCCCACGGGTCTGCCCCAGTACGCCATGGCACGGGCGCTATGGGACAAGTCCCTCTCCTTTGAGGAGATCTGCTGTGAGTACTTTACCGCCGCCTTCGGTGCGCGAGGGGAAGCGGTGCAGGCGTATCTGACGGCGCTTTCTGCGTTGTTTGACCCGCCCCGTATGCGTGCTGAGCGTGAGCCGGACGTGGCGGCAGTACAAAAAAGCTGCGCCGAAGCAAGAGCAATGATCCTTGCATTTCGGGAGAGCCAAGGGCTTTCGTATGACGATCCCAATCCCTCCCGTCGCCATCTTGCTTATCACGCCGATCTTTGCCTTGGCTATGCCGATTGGTATGAGGCTTTGCTTGGCGGTGGCACCGAGGCGCAGCGCGAAGCGGCCAAAGCAGCTCTGATGGAGACCGTGCATCGCATTGAGCCTCACGTTCATACGGTGTTTGACGCCAAGCTTTATGAGGTGTCGGTTTTCCGCCGCTATTTGCAGCGGCATTTCGAGTTGTAAGTAAAAGAACCGCGTGCAGCCTGCTTTATGGCGGGCTGCACGCGGTTTTTTTAAGGCTCGTAGTATTTGATGCTGTCGCCGAAGGTGGCTTTGACAAGCTCCCTTGCGCCGTCAAGCGAAAGGGTGGGGTCAAGATACATCAATTGGGCTAAAATGTTACCCGTTGCGGTACATTCCACGGGGCCTGCCGTGACGCGTTTGCCCGTGTAGCGGGCCGTGAGACGGTTGAGATAATCGTCCTTGCAGCCGCCGCCGACGATGGCCACGGTGTCAATCTGCTTGCCCGAGATCTCCTCAAGCTCTGCTACGGTTTTTTGGTAGCTCGCAGCGAGCGAGTGATAAATGCTGCTCAAAAGATCGCCGAGGGGCAGGCCCGGCTTGCCGAGATAGGTGCGCACGGCGTCTATCATGCTATCGGGGGCGAGGAAAGCGGCATTTGTGGGGTCGATCAGCTCGGTGAAGCTGCTTGCCTCGGCCATGTGCATCATCTCGTCATAGGTGTATCGTTTCTCAAGATCGCGGCGCACGCTCTGGAAAAGCCACATCCCCATGATATTTTTGAGGAAACGGAAGCGATATTCAATGCCGCCCTCGTTCGAAAGATTGGCACGCATGGCGGCCTCACTTGTGACGGGTGCGGTCAGCTCGGCACCGACCAGGCTCCACGTGCCGGAGGAGATGAAGGCGCTCCCCTTGGTTAAGGGGCAGGCAGCAACGGCTGCGGCGGTATCGTGCGAGGGGCAGGTGACGACTGCGGCATCAAAGCCGACGCGCTCGCGCAGCTCCTTTGTAAAGTGACCCACCAACGTGGCGGGGGGCAGGAGCTTGCCGAAGAGCGTGCGGGGAAGGCTTAAGGTGTCGATCACGTCAAGATCCCAGGTTTTGGTGGCGGCATTCAGCAAGTTGCTCGTCGAGCAGATGGTGTATTCGTGCGTCTTGACGCCCGTAAGGCGATAGGAAAGATACTCGGGCATCATCAAAAAGTCGGTGGCGCGGTCAAGTCTACCGGCCTTTTTGTCGGCATAAAGCTGATAAAGGGTGTTGAAATTTTGTCTTTGAATGCCTGTCTTACCGTAGAGTTCACGCTCGGGCAGGATGGAAAATACCTCCTCGGGCACGCCCTCCGTGCGGCTGTCGCGGTAGGCGTAGCAGGGCAGAATTTCGCGCCCGTCGCCGTCAAACAGTACGTAATCCACGCCCCAGGTGTCAATCGATACCGTGGCGGGGGGCACGCCCATCTCGCCGCAGCGCGCAATGCCTGTGATCACGTGCTCGGTCAGCGCCTCGATATCCCAAACCAAAGCACCGTTTTCCTTTTTCATTCCGTTTTCAAAACGGTAAATTTCGGTTGTCTCCAGCTTTCCGTTTTTGACCTCACCCAGCAGGTGACGCCCGCTGGAGGCACCGATATCAATGGCAAGACAGTAGGACATGGCAGTCTCCTTTTATTTGTTATAATGCTTGTAGCCGGGGTGTTTACCCGTGACATGGTAGTAGTTTTCGCGCAGATCAAGCAGCTTGTCGATCTGGGGCCTTTCGATTTCTCTCGCGCCACCGAGCAGGTGCGCGGTGAGCGAAATTTTGGCAAAGAGCTCAAGTGTTTCCATGCGGTAATAGGCGGTAATCAGGTCGGCACCGACCGTAAGTGCACCGTGGTTTTGCAGCAAAAACACGTCGTGCGAGGGCAGATAGGGCGTGATGGCCTCGGGCACCTCGTCTGTGCTGGGCGTGCCGTAGGGGGTGAGGGGGATCGAGCCGATGGCAATGACGGTTTCGATCATCGAATACTCGTCAAGGCTTTTGCCCGCCACCGCATAGCCCGTGGCTGTCGGGGGATGGGCGTGCACCACGGCACCGACGTCGTCTCGCTCGCGGTAGCAGCGCAGGTGCATTTTGATCTCGCTTGAGGGCTTGTAATTTCCCTCGGCCTCAATCACCTTGCCCTCACTATCAATAATGACCAGCTTTTCGGGGGTGATGAAGCTTTTGCTGTATCCCGTGGGGGTGGCTAAAAAGTTGCCGTCGGGGAGCCTCACGGTCACGTTTCCGTCATTGGCGGCAACCCAGCCGAGCTGCCACATTTTGTGGCAGATATCGCAGAGCTGCTCGCGGAGTTCCATATATTTCATGGCATTCGTTCCTTTTCGTATTTGGATTATATCGCATATATGCGTGGGCGGTCAAGAACATTTTTTAAGGTCGGTTTTCCTTATATTTACGCAGGCGCGTATGGCAGTGCGCAAAGGTCATGTCACTCATGTTGTGCAAGGTCGGTTACAACACCCTTTTGCAATATCATGTTGGCGTAAAGGGCAGATTCACCGGTAGCGATGATGGCATAGGCGGTTTTTGCCTCCTCGTAAAAGGCGAAGCGCTCGACCGTTTCGATCGCGTCGCTCCCGCGCGCGTCTGCTGCGGCAACAATTTGTGTATACTTTTCCCAAATAGGGGTCTTAACCTTATCGCCGGGCATGACCTCCATCAGCATTACCGGCTTTTCCACATAGGTATCAAGCGGGAAAAGCTGCAAAATTGCAGTAAGCAGCTCAGCGGTACCATGCCCGTCGGCGCGGATGACCTTGGCGTTTTTTCCGATGCTTTCGGCAGGGAAATTTCCGTCTGCCAGCACGAGGCGGTCACTATGTCCCATTTCGCAAAGCACCTTTAAAAGTTCGGGTGAGAGGATCTTGGGAATTCCTTTTAACATACGTTGCCTCGCTTATTTTTTGAAAAGCGGGCCAAAGGCGGCGCAGGCGCGGTAGTCGGCGGCCTCCTTGTCCATGCCAAAGGCGTTCCAGGCGGCGGGGCGGAAGATCTTATCCTCCTCCACGTTGTGCATGCAAACGGGGATGCGGAGCATCGAGCAGAGCGTGATGAGATCGGCGCCGATATGGCCGTAGGAGATCGCGCCGTGGTTGGCACCCCAGTTGTTCATCACGTCATACGCGGTTTTGAAGGCGCCCTTGCCCGTCACGCGCGGTGCAAACCAGGTGCAGGGCCAGGTGTAGTCGGTGCGCTTCCAAAGCGTATCGGTCACCTCGTCGGGCAGAGAGACCGTCCAGCCCTCGGCGATCTGCAAAACGGGGCCGAGCCCCTTGACGAGATTTAAGCGGATCATGGTAGCGGGCATTTCTGCTTTCGTGACGAAGCGCGAGGAATAGCCGCCGCCGCGGAAATAGCCGAGATCGGCGTAGTTCCAGGTGGAATTGGCCATAATGGCCTCTTGATCTGCTTCGGTGACCTCATACCAGGGCTTCATGACGGGGTTGCCGTCCGCATCCTTGGCAGCACCGTTGGCATCAAGGCAGCAGGCACCCGAGTTGATGAGGTGGATAAAGCCGTCGGCTTCCTTGGCTTTTCCCTCAATTTCGTACCCCGTGACGCGTCGAACCGCGTCAGCGCTCCAATAGGTGCGCACATCGGCAAACATCTGGGCGCGGTTAGTCAGCAGCTTGCCAAACAGCATACCGATGCCGTTTAAAACGTCGTTTTCGGTGGCGAGGATATAGGGCTCGCGCGCACCGTTCCAGTCAAAGGAGGTGTTCAGCATGGCCTCGGGGAAGTCGCAGTTGGGGTAAAAATCCGTCCATTGGCGCTGACCCTGGAAGCCTGCGGCAATGGCGTTGTGACCAACCATTTCCTCCTCGCAGCCCGCGGGCAGATTTTGGTTGCCGTTCATCAAGTCCTTGATGATGACCATCATCTTAACGACAAACTCCCAATCGCTATCCTTCTCAGCGCGCGTTTTTTGCAGCTCGGCAGGGTTTTTATCAAAGCCCTCGATGCAGTATTTCTTAGCCCATTTGAGGGCTTTTTCGTATTCGGCATGATCGTAAACGCCCTCGGTCATGCGTCTGATGACCTCAACCTCATCGACGGATTCCACACGCATACCGAGGTAATCCTCAATAAAATCGGTGCTGATGATCGAGCCGCCGATGCCCATGCAGATCGAGCCGATCTGGAGATAGGACTTGCCGCGCATAGTGGCAGCCGCTACGGCTGCACGGCCGAAGCGAAGCAGCTTTTCTGCTACGTCTGCGGGGATATTGGTGTCGTCACAGTCCTGCACGTCATGGCCGTAAATGCCAAAGGCGGGCAGACCCTTTTGCGCGTGCGTGGCGAGCACAGATGCCAGATACACGGCGCCGGGACGCTCGGTGCCGTTGAAGCCCCATACGGCCTTGATGGTGTGGGGATCCATATCCATGGTCTCCGCACCGTAGCACCAGCAGGGGGTGACGGTCAGCGTGATATCCACGCCCTCGCGGCGGAATTTATCCGCACAGGCGGCAGCTTCGCCCACGCGACCGATGGTGGTGTCGGCAATGACGACCTTGACGGGCTCGCCGTTTGAATACTTCAGGTTTTCCGCAAACAGCTTGGCCGCGCTTTTGGCCATGTTCATGGTTTGTTCCTCAAGGGATTCGCGCACCTTCAGCACGCCTCGTCTGCCATCAATGGTGGGGCGGATGCCGATGACGGGATATTCTCCCACAAGTCTTGATTTTGCCATAAAAAATTCCTCCTTTTAGGCTTGGATTTTTTCTTTCTGTAATTGAATTATAGTACATTTTATGGTATAATTCTTGTAATATCTCGTACTAAAATATAACGAAATTCACATATGGAGGGTTTTATGCGCGATATTGGCTTGCGGGAGAGACAAAAGCACGGTGTGCCGGATTTTCCCATGCAATATTATTTTGTGGATGCGCAGCATCCACGGTATCATATGGAGCTGCATTGGCACCGCGAATTTGAGGTTTTGCGTGTGGCTTCGGGTGAGCTGGAGCTGTTTTTGGATAACACGCGATATCTGCTTTCGGCAGGTGACATGGCCTTTATCACTTCGGGAATGCTGCACCGCGCGACGCCGCATGACGCCGTATATGAGTGCGTGGTGTTTGACCTCAATATGCTGTGTCGGCACGGCTCGGGACGTATTACGGGCTACATCCTGCCGTTGCTATCCGAGGGAGCTTCTGTCGTTCCCTTGGCCGATGCGTCACATACGGTATTGGGGGAGGCGGTAGAACGCTTTTTCACCTGCATCAAGGAGAGTGGGCCGTATTTTGAGCTCAGAGCTTATGCGGCGGCGGCCGAGACCGTATACCTGCTTTATACCGAGGGGCGGGTGAGCTTGCCCCGTAAAAATCTGCACATGGGGCACCGCAAAACCGTGATCACAGCTCTCTTGCAATGGATCGAGGAAAATTATACCGAAAAATTCACGCTGGCGGAGCTTGCGGCGGTTGCCAATACAAGCGAGAAGTATCTTTGCAGGTTTTTTAAAGAATACACGGGCAGCACACCCTTTGATTACGTCAACCGCCTGCGGGTGGAGCGCGCGTGCGTGGCGCTGACGCAGAGTGACCTGAACGTGACCGAGGTGGCCTTTGGCTGCGGCTTCAACGACGCGGCGTATTTTTGCAAGATCTTCAAGCGCTATCAGGGTATGACACCGCGGGAATACCGCGCGGTGGTGGAGCGACACGCCAAGGGGCTTCCGCAATAAAAATGCCGTCTGCTCTCTGGGAGCAGACGGCATTTTTATTTATTTCGTGATGGCGCGGCGGTAATTCTTTTTGCCGCGCTTGACGAGCAGGCCTGCGGCGAGCTCCTCTTTGGTGTAGGTTTTGGTAAAATCGGTCACCTTGTCGTTTTCGACGGTGACGCCGCCCTGCTGCACATTGCGGCGAGCCTCGGATTTTGAGGCGCAGAGCTCGCATTTGACAAGGAGGGTAAGGATGTCGATCTTGCCGTCAACAAAGTCCTCGTCGCCAAGCTCGGTGGTGGGGGCATCCGCACCCGAGCCTGCACCGAACAGTGCCTTGGCGCTGGCCTCGGCCTTGGTCGCCTCCTCCTCACCGTGCACGAGCTTCGTCAGCTCAAAGGCGAGGATCTCCTTGGCGCGGTTCAGTTGCTCACCCTGCCAAGCATCCATCTTGTCGATCTCCTCTACGGGCAGGAAGGTGAGCATACGGATGCACTTCAGCACGTCTGCATCGCCCACATTGCGCCAGTATTGGTAAAATTCGTAAGGGGTGGTCTTTTCGGGGTCAAGCCATACGGCGCCGCTGGCGGTCTTGCCCATCTTTTTGCCCTCGGAGTTGAGGAGCAGCGTGATGGTCATGGCGTAGGCGTCCTTGCCGAGCTTTTTGCGGATCAGCTCGGTGCCGCCCAGCATATTGGACCATTGGTCGTCACCGCCGAACTGCATGTTGCAGTTGTAGGTCTTGTAAAGGTGATAAAAGTCGTAGGACTGCATGATCATGTAGTTGAACTCAAGGAAGGAAAGGCCCTTTTCCATGCGCTGCTTGTAGCACTCGGCGGAGAGCATTTTGTTCACCGAGAAGCAAGCGCCGACGTCACGCAGCACGTCAACGTAGTTCAGGTCAAGCAGCCAGTCGGCGTTATTGACGAGAATGGCGTTATCAAAGTCGATAAAGCGGGACATTTGCTTTTTAAAGCACGCGACGTTGTGGTCAATGGTTTCGCGCGTCATCATCTTGCGCATATCGGTGCGGCCCGAGGGGTCGCCGATCATGGCCGTGCCGCCGCCGATGAGAACAACGGGCTTGTTGCCTGCCATTTGCAGGCGCTTCATCAGGCAAAGTGCCATAAAGTGGCCTACGTGCAGGGAATCTGCCGTCGGGTCAAAGCCGATATAGAAGGTTGCCTTGCCCTCGTTGACAAGGTCGCGGATCTCCTGCTCGTCGGTGACCTGTGCAATGAGACCGCGGGCAACGAGTTCTTCGTAAATTTTCATGCGTTTATCTCCTTTTTGCTATGTTAAAAATAAAAAAACGCCCTTGCCGAACGGCAAGAGGGCGAGTGAACGCGGTACCACCTCTGTTACCGCCAACGGGGCGGCATCTCACGCGGCAGCTGCTGCCGCATTCGCATAACGGGCGATACCGTCGCAGCCTACTGAGGAGCCCCCGTTCGGTGCGCAACTCGCGAATGTATTTCGGAAAGCCCCACCCTCCGTTTTGCACCAACCAACGGCTCTCTGTGCGGTAGCGGCGATCTTACTCTTTCGGTCATCGTCTTTACCAAAGTAGTATAGCATACCTTTTTTTGCTTGTCAAGTGCTTTTTTTGCCTTTTGCGTGCGCACTTCGCTTGCGGTATTGACTTTTTTGAGATTTTGATATAAAATATAATATTGATATACTTTGATGCCGCCGCCAAGTCGGCGCACACGGAGGGAAGAGATGAAGCAGAACCTGCTGCAACAAATGACCGCGCGTATGTCCGAGTTTTCTAAGGGGCAACGCCTCATTGCGCAATATATCCTACAGCACTACGACCGTGCCGCGTTTATGACGGCATCGAGGCTCGGTGCACTCGTGGAGGTTTCGGAATCCACGGTGGTGCGCTTTGCCAACGAGCTTGGCTTTGCGGGCTATCCCGAAATGCAGCGTGCGCTGCAGGAGCTGGCGCGCACCAACCTCACCGCCGCACAGCGCATGGAGGTGGCAGATAACCTCATGGATAGGGATAATATCCTTGACAAAATTCTGCTCGGTGATGCGGATAAGATCCGCCATACCCTCGAGGCGATCGACCGCGAGGCCTTTTATGCTGCGGTGGAAAAGATCGTGGCGGCACGCAACATCTACATTCTCGGTGTGCGCTCCGCGGCATCCCTGTCCGATTTTATCACCTTCAATTTTCGCATGATGTTTGATAACGTGCGCCCCGTGGCGGGTACTACGGGCACCGAGATCTTCGAGCAGCTGCTCGATATCGGCCCGCGCGACGTGCTGATCGCCATCAGCTTTCCGCGCTATTCCAAGCGTACCGTGCGTGCGGTGGAATATGCACACAGAGCAGGCGCGAACGTGGTGGCGCTGACGGACAGCGTGACCTCTCCCCTCGCCCCAGGCAGCGATCAGCTGCTGATCGCACGCAGCGACATGGCCTCTTTTGTGGACTCCCTGGTAGCACCCCTCAGTATCATTAACGCAATGATCGCGTCGGTGTCGATGCGCAAGAGAGACGAGGTGGCGGCACGCTTGCACCGCCTTGAGAATATCTGGGACGAGTATGACGTCTACGACAAGAACGGTTGACAAGATGGCAGTAACGGTAGCGATTGTTGGCGGCGGTGCCGCAGGGCTGGTGGCGGCCATTCACGCCGCAAGGCTTGGTGCCGACGTCACGGTTTTTGAAAAAAACGACCGCTGCGGACGCAAGCTCCGCATCACGGGTAAGGGTCGCTGCAACGTGACCAATCATTGCACACGGGATGAGTTTTTTGCCAATATTACGGGCAATGCGCGCTTCTTGTTTTCGGCGTGGGATCGCTTTTCCTCTGAGGACACCGAAGCGTTTTTTGAGGAGCTTGGCGTGCCCCTTAAGGTCGAACGCGGAAACCGCGTGTTTCCCGTTTCGGATAAGGCGACCGACGTGGTGGATGCTTTGGTGCGCGAATGTCGCCGCACGGGTGTGCAAACGCTGCACGAAACGGTAACTGAGCTGCTGCTGCGGGACGGACGTGCCGTGGGCGTGCAGACTGCGCGCGGTGCGCGGCTTTTTGACACCGTGATCGTGGCAACGGGTGGCGCCTCCTATCCTCTGACGGGCTCGACGGGCGACGGCTATCGCTTTGCCGAGGCTGCGGGACATACCGTCCTGCCCCCGACGCCCTCCCTTGTACCGCTTGTGGAGGAGGGGAGCTTTTGCGCCTCGGTGCAGGGGCTTTCTCTGCGCAACGTGCGCCTTTCGGTGCGCGATACCGCAACGGGGAAAACGGTGTTTGAGGACTTTGGAGAAATGCTGTTTACGCATTACGGCCTCTCGGGTCCTTTGGTGCTCTCGGCCTCAGCGCATCTTGCCGACGCCACGCGCGGTCGCTACGAGGTGAGCATTGATCTCAAGCCAGCACTTGACGAAAAGACGCTGGATGCCCGTCTGCTTTCCGACTTCAAAAAATATCAAAATCGCGATTTTTTAAACGCATTGGCGGACTTGTTGCCGCAAAAGCTGATCGCACCTCTGGTGGCGCGCTCGGGGATCGACGCACACAAAAAGGTCAATGCGATCACCAAGGAGGAGCGCGCCGCGCTGCTTGCGCTTCTCAAGGATCTGCGTGTAAGGATCCGCGGATTCCGCCCGATTGCCGAAGCAATCATTACCAAGGGCGGCGTGGCGCTGCCCGAGATCTCGCCCCGCACGATGGAATCGAAAAAGGTAAAGGGCCTTTATTTTGCGGGTGAGGTGTTGGATCTTGACGCCTACACGGGTGGCTTTAATTTACAGATCGCATTTTCCACCGCTGTGCTGGCCGGCGAGAGTGCCGCCTGCGCAGAGGTGCAGGAATAAGGAGAAAGATTTATGATCAGAATTGCCATTGACGGCCCCAGCGGGGCAGGAAAAAGCAGCATTGCCAAGGCGGTTGCCGCCAAGCTCGGCATTGTTTACGTGGATACGGGTGCGCTTTACCGCACCATTGGGTACTTTGTGCGCGAAAGCGGCTTTGCCCGCACCGATATTGAGGGCATTGTTTCCTGCTTGCCGAAGATTGCCATTGAGGTGCGCTATGAAAACGGTGCGCAGCACGTATATCTCAACGGCGAGGATCTCGGTGACCGCATTCGCGAGCCCGAAATCTCCATGTACGCATCGGCCGTGTCTGCCGTGCCTGCCGTACGCACCTTTTTGCTTGACACCCAGCGCGATATTGCCGCCAAAAACAGCGTGATCATGGACGGTCGCGATATCGGCACCGTGATATTGCCTCATGCCGACGTGAAGATCTTTATGACCGCATCGAATGAGGCGCGTGCATGGCGCCGTACCAAGGAGCTGCAGGCCAAGGGCATGGAGGCATGCTATGAGGACGTGCTGCGCGAAATGATTGAGCGCGATCACAACGACAGTACCCGTGCCGTGGCTCCCGCCGTGGCGGCACCCGACGCGATCCTGCTGGACAATTCCGACATGACCATTGAGGAAAACGTGGCGGCGGTGCTTGCCATTATTGAGGAAAAATGCGGGGGAACGGTATGAAAAGTGTCTTTTACGTGATCATACGCACGTTGCTGGTAATTCCCGCTAAGCTCTTGTTTCGCGTGAAGGTGGTCGGCCGCAAAAACGAGCCCAAAAGGGCAGACGGTCCTTATCTTGTTTGCGGCAATCATCAAACCCTGCTTGATGCCGTGTTCCTTTGCATTGCATTGCGCCGCCAGCAGCCGCATTTTATGGCCAAGGCCGAGCTCTTTCGCGTGCCCGTGATCGGACGTTTGGTGCGTTGGCTGGGTGCTTATCCCGTGTCGCGCGGCAAGGGTGACGTGGGCGCGATCAAGCGTACCATCAAGCTGCTTGAAACCGGCTATAGCGTAGGCCTTTTCCCGCAAGGCACCAGATGCGCGGGCAAGGATCCGCGCGAGTGCAAGGCGAAAACGGGTGCGGCTATGATCGCTTCTCACGCAGGGGCACAGATTCTGCCCGTGCACATCAAGATGAAAAATTACACATGGAAGTTCTTTCGCCGCGTGACGGTGGTGATCGGCGAGCCCATTCCGTTTGAATCATTCGGCTACGATCCGCAGCGCCAGGGGGAATACGCCCGTATTTCCGAGGAGATCTATGCTGAGATCTGCCGTTTGGGAGACGGCGTGAAATGAGCGAGGTCACGATTGCCAAAAACGCAGGCTTTTGCCCCGGTGTGCGCTTGGCCACACAGCGTCTTTGCGACCGTATGCGTGCACCGAGCGCGGGCGAGCGCATTTTCACACTCGGACATCTAATCCACAACGAGGAATATAACAGTATGCTGGAGCAAAAGGGCGTTCGTGCCATTTCTGCCGCAGAGCTGGAGTGTGTCGCGGCCACAGCGACCCCCGCCTCCCCTGTGACGGTTTTTGTGCGGGCGCACGGCATTGCGCGCGAGACGCGCGCCGCACTGGAGGCGCTTTGCACGGCACACGACGGCTTTTCGTTTGTGGACTGCACCTGCTCGTTTGTCACCAAGATACACCGTATTGCAACAGAATATTCCGAGGACGGGAAAGAGCGCGAGCATATCTTTCTGTGCATCGGCAATGCTGCTCACCCCGAGGTGGAGGGATTTATGAGCTGCTTTACGGGAGAAAAATATGTTTTTCCCGACAGCAAAGCCTTTGCGGCGGCAATAGACGGGGAGCTCGGGCAAAAATTTTCGTCAAAAGTGCCCGTAATGGTCGCTCAAACCACCCAGAATTTAACAGAATGGAAAAAATGTCAAAAACTTTTAAAAAAGGTCTGTACAAATGCTTTAATTTTTGATACAATATGTAATGTTACGGATTCCCGACAGACAGAGGCGGCGACACTTGCCGCAGCTTCGGACGGTATGATCGTGATTGGCGGTAAGGAAAGCTCAAACACCGCGAAGCTTTTCGATATTTGCCAAAGCATCTGCCCCGAGACGCTGCGGATCACAAAGACGGCGCAGATGCCGTTGGTGAAAACGTTTTCATTAACCCATCGCAAAGTGGGGATAGTGGCGGGAGCATCGACCCCGCAAGAGATCATTGAGGAGGTATATAAAACAATGACTGAAGCAGAAAACTTTGCAAAACTTCTCGAAGAGACTGAAGTCAAAAATTTACATACAGGAGCAATCGTTACCGGTACCGTATCGCACGTGTCCGACACTGAGCTGCAGCTGGATCTCGGCGCAGGCGTCACCGGCTACATCAAGGCCGACCGCGTAAGCGACGATCCTTCTGTAAAGCTGACTGAGCAGTTCAAGGTAGGCGACGCCGTTGAGGCAAAGGTAATTCGCGTGAGCGATATCGAGGGCGTGGCTGAGCTTGACAAGAGACGCGTTGATTCCGGCAAGAACTGGGAAAAGGTTGTTGCTGCAAAGGACGCAGGTGAGATCCTTGAGGCAAACGTTGCCGATGTGGTAAAGGGCGGCGTGATCGTATTCGTTTACGGCAATCGCGTGTTCATTCCCGCATCTCAGACCGGTGTGCCGAAGGATGGCGACCTCGCTCCCCTGAAGGGCACCGACGTGAAGTTCAAGGTGATCGAGACCAAGGAGCAGGGCCACAAGGCGATCGGCTCCATCCGTGCCGTGCTTCGTGAGGAGCGTCGCGCGCTGGAGGAGGAGTTCTGGGCAGCCATCGAGGAGGGCAAGACCTACACCGGTGTGGTGAAGAGCATGACCTCTTACGGTGCTTTCGTAGATCTCGGCGGTGTTGACGGCATGGTTCACACCAGCGAGCTTTCCTGGAAACACATCAAGAATCCCGCAGAGGTTCTTTCCATCGGCGAGACCGTGACGGTATTCGTGAAGTCCTTTGACCGTGAAAAGAAGCGCATTTCTCTCGGCTACAAGACCGAGGAGACCAACCCCTGGTTCATCTTTACGAACAAGTGCCAGGTGGGTGACGTTGTGCCCGTGAAGATCGTGAGCATGATGCCCTTCGGTGCATTTGCCGAGATCATTGACGGCGTGGACGGCCTCATTCACATTTCTCAGATCGCCATGACCCGCATCGGCAAGCCTGCCGACGTGCTGGAGATCGGCCAGGCTGTTGACGCTAAGATCATTGAGATCGACAGCGAGAAGCAGAAGGTAAGCCTTTCTATTCGCGCACTTCTTGAGGAGGTAGCCGCCGCTGAGGCAGCTATGCCCGAGGATGTAGCCGAAGAGGCTCCCGTTGAGGAATAATTTTAACAAGCCCCGTGCACAAAAGTGCACGGGGCTTGCTTGTTTTTTGCAAAAAAATGCAAAAAAGGGAGAGAATATCATTGACAGAGATCGCAGTAATATGATATAATAACATGGAATAGGTTGTATCTTTTTGACAATATCGGATGATCGATGGAAGGGAAGGTGCGAAACATGGAAATTGCCATTATTGCGGCAGATATGAAAAAAGAGCTGATGACGCAGTTTTGTATTGCGTATTGCGGTATTCTCAGCAAGCATAATTTGTGTGCTACCAGCATTACCGCAAAGTATATTTCTGAAGCCACCGGTCTTACGATCGAAAAAATGCTCACGGGTGAGCAGGGCGGCGAGCAGCAGATCGCTACGCGCGTTGCTTACAACGAGATCGATATTTTGCTTTATTTCCGTGATACGCGCCCCGAGGCTCTGTATGACGAGAAGGAGGCACAGGAGCTTTTGCTTGCCTGTGACCGATACAACATTCCCGTTGCCACCAATATTGCAACGGCAGAGGCGCTGATCACGGCGTTGGAGCGCGGTGACCTCGATTGGAGAAATTTCCTCAATCCGAGAAGCGAATATAACCGCAGCAAGAGAAGATAACGTGCTTGGAACACGCTTTGCACCCAAAACGCACAGAGAGAGAACGCATGGCTGAAACGTTCTTCGGGGAGGGGGCAACAGTACCGCCCAAGTGCCGATGTGAATAATTTTAGAGTGAAACGCTCGGGTGGAACCGTGTGATGATGATCGCACCCCGATGAGGCCTTTGGTCTTGTCGGGGTGCGTTGTTTTATAAATTTCTCAAAAGGAGTTTTGATATGTTTAAGGTAGTATTTCCCGAAAAAACAGTAGAATTTGAAGCGCCGCTCTCGGTATTTGACGCCGCAAAGGCTGCCGAACTGGTGACGCGCGCGCACATTGCCGCCGAGGTTGGCGGGCAGACCGTCGGTATGACGCACCTGCTCACGGGTGATTGTGAGGTGAAGCTTCTCACCTTTGCCGATGCCGCAGGCAAGCACGTCTTTGACCATACCGCCGCACATATTTTGGCGCAGGCCGTCAAGCGTCTGTATCCCGCGACCAAGCTGACCATCGGCCCTGCCGTGGAAAGCGGCTTTTACTATGATTTTGACAGCGAGATTCCTTTCACTGCCGAGGCGCTTTCCGCACTTGAGAGTGAGATGAAAAAGATCGTCAAGGAAAATCATCTCATTGAGCGCTTTGAGCTGCCCCGTGCAGAGGCGCTCGCGCTGATGGAGGAGAAGGGCGAGCCCTATAAGGTGCAGCTCATTCACGAGCTGCCTGAGGACGCTGTGATCAGCTTTTACCGTCAGGGCGAGTTTGTTGACCTTTGTGCGGGACCGCACCTTTTCTCCACCGCCGCCGTCAAGGCTGTGAAGCTGACGCAATGCACGGGTGCTTATTGGAAGGGCGACCAGAACAATAAGATGCTGCAGCGCGTATACGGCGTGGCCTTCCCCTCAAAGGATGAGCTGAAGGCGCATCTCGAGGCGCTGGAGGAGGCACGCAAGCGTGATCACAATAAGATTGGCCGTGAGCTGGAGTTTTTCACCACCGTTGAATCGATCGGCCAGGGCCTGCCCATTTTGCTTCCCAAGGGCGCGCGCGTCATTCAAACGCTGCAGCGCTGGATTGAGGACGAGGAGCAAAAACGCGGTTATCTGCTGACCAAGACCCCGCTGATGGCAAAACGCGAGCTTTATAAGATTTCCGGTCACTGGGATCATTATCTTGACGGCATGTTTGTGCTGGGCGATCCCGATGACTACACCAAGGATTGTTTTGCGCTCCGTCCCATGACTTGTCCTTTCCAGTATCAGGTATTTCTCAACAAAAAACGCTCCTACCGCGAGCTGCCCATGCGCCTTGGCGAAACCTCTACGCTCTTCCGTAACGAGGATAGCGGCGAGATGCACGGCCTTATCCGCGTGCGCCAGTTCACCATTTCCGAGGGACACCTGGTGCTGCGTCCCGAGCAGCTGGCAGAGGAATTCCGCGGTTGCTTTGAGCTTGCCAACTACTGCCTTGAGACCCTTGGCCTCAAGGAGGATTGTTCCTTCCGCTTCTCGCAGTGGGACCCCGCCCGTACCGATAAGTATGAGGGCACGCCCGAGCAATGGGATCACGCGCAGGGTGTTATGAAGGAGATTCTTGACGACCTTGGCATTGATTATAAGATCGGCATCGACGAGGCTGCTTTCTACGGTCCTAAGCTCGATATCCAGATCAAGAACGTGTTTGGTAAGGAGGATACACTCATCACCATCCAGATCGATATGCTGCTTGCTGAAAAATTCGGCATGGAGTACGTGGATAGCGATGGGCAGATGAAACGCCCCTATATCATTCACCGCACCTCGATGGGCTGCTATGAGCGCACACTCGCGCTGCTTATTGAGAAGTATGCAGGCGCGCTGCCCACTTGGATGGCACCCGTGCAGGTCAAGATCCTGCCCATTGGCGACGAGCATGCCGACTATGCTTATGGCGTGAAGAAGCAGCTGGAGGCCAAGGGTGTGCGCGTTGAGGTCGATGACCGCAACGAGACCATCGGCAAACAGATTCGTACCACGCAGCTCGAAAAGGTACCCTATATGCTCGTGATCGGTGATAACGAGATGAATGCCGGCACGGTGGCAGTTCGCTCCCGTAAGGATGGCGATAAGGGCGCTGTTTCGGTTGACGCATTCCTTTCCGATCTTCTTGCAGAGATCGAGGAAAAGAGAAGATAAGATTGCCAAAGGCAAGGAGATCGGGAAGCCCCCCATTTTTCAAAAGGGAGCTTCCCGATCTGTCGTCGTGGGTGACATTCGCACCATCCGTAAAATCCAAAAAACAGAATACTTTTTGCGTTGCGCCGCGATTATTTAAAATATTTTTTGTTAAAATTAGAAAAAACGCTCGCGAAAATGGAAAATATTTAGTTTCGTTCCGCGAAACGTTTGGAAGAAAAAGAGCCTCCTTGTTCAAAAGGAGGCTCTCTTCGTCTATACAATTTACTCACACTTGCTTAAATCTCGTGACGTGCTCAAGCTGCATCGCATCTCTTGCATCGGGCTTTTCCGTGATAAAATCAACGTTGTAAAGCTTTAGGTTGTCCACATGCTTGGCATAAAAGCCGTAAACGGGTGCTTTTGTTCCGAATGCCCTTACCGAAGGGTACTGTGTACGCAGTTCGTTTAACACAATTTCTCTGTCAGCCTCGCTGCCGCCACCGGGAACTACGAATTGAATGTTGGAAAGGCTTACGTTTTTGATCACGCTGTCCTCTTGTCCTGCGATCAAAAGAGGGAAGTGATGACAGGGCTTTTCCAACGTGTTGGCGTAATAATCTTTTGAGTTTTGTGCCATGGTTGCATGGATGGTTTCTGTGTAAGGACCCGTGACGATCACATTGGAAATAGAAATGTTTTTCATTTCGCCAATCGCGGTGCCCTCGGGGCCGCGCGCACGGTTGCTTACCAGCAGCGCAATCGGAACGGCAACATTTCTCATGGTGATGTTGGAGATAGAAAGGCCCTCCACCCGCGCGCCGTCGGCGGTCATAATGAAAAGCCCCTCTAAGCGCGTGTCATAAACAGTGCAGCCCGTTATGGTGGTGTTAATAAAGGCGGAGTTTGACTCTGTGCCAAATTTAATGGCGGAGGCGGTACTTCTTACCACACAGTTTGCAACGGTAAGGTTCTCCATGCTCTTAAAGCGCCCAAGTGTGTAGGAGCATTTCGGTACGATCGCATCATCGCCCGTGTCAACGATGCAGTCTGAGATGACTACGTTTTTGCAGGAGTCCGGGCTGATGCCGTCTACGTGAGAAAACAGGTTAAGCCCCGAAATTGTCACGTTCTCACAGCCTGCCACGTAAACGGCGAGATCGGTAGCGTTTCTGATCACAAGATCCCGTATCACTACGTTTGTGCACTCCTTAAATGCAACCACCTTGCATCCTCGACACCAATGGCAGCCTTTGCTGCCGGGAAATTCTGTAAAATCAAGATCTTCCCAGGCGGATTGCATGTCAATTTTGCCAAAGCCCGTCAGCGCGATATCATTTGCCCCATCGGCATGGAAAAGACTGTGATGGAAAAAGCTATGGCTTCTGTCCTGGAATTCGGTGTTCGCTGCATCCTCCTCATAGCGGTCGAAATCCTCGCGGTTTTTACTGCCCAAAATGGTAGCGCCCTTGTCAAGCCAAATATGAACGTTTGTTTTTAGGTGCATGGTGCCGCACAAATACTTTCCCTCGGGAATATACACCGTTCCGCCTCCTGCCTCAAAGCAGGCGTCAATGGCTTTTTGAATCGCCTTTGAATCAAGAGCAATGCCATCGCCCATTGCTCCGAAATCCTTGGGGTTAAACATGGTTTTCTCCTTATAATAAAGAAAGTTTATAAAGGCAAGGGCGAAAATCAGAACAATGGTCTAATTTCGCCCTTTTAAAAAGTTTTGAATGGGTTATTTCACATCAATGACCGATGCATCCCACGCGTCGGGTGCCTCGTAGCCGAGGAGGTTGACCATGGTGGCGGCCACGTTCGAGAGGCCAAAGTTGCCTTCGTCAGCCTTTACGGTGTAGGCGTCCTTTGCGGCGGTGTTGTCATAGATGATGCAGGGTACGCGGTTGAGGGTATGGCTGGTCTTGGCCTTGTAGGAGCCATCCTTGCCTACCTTGGGCTGTCCCTTCTTATCGGTCTCGTACATCTCGTCGGCATTGCCGTGGTCTGCGGTCAGCAGCGCCACACCGCCGAGACGGTCAATCACGGGCAGCAGGCGGCCAAGCTGGAGGTCAAGTGCCTCCATCGAGCAACGGGTAGCGGCGAGAGAGCCGGTGTGACCGACCATGTCGCCGTTCGGGAAGTTGACGCGCAGGTAACGGTATTTGCCGCTTTCCAGGCACTCGATCAGCTTGTCGGTGATCTCGGCACACTTCATCCAGGGGCGCTGCTCGAAGGGAACAACGTCGGAGGGAACCTCAATATAGGTCTCCAGCTCCTCGGAGAATTTGCCGGACTTGTTGCCGTTCCAGAAGTAGGTGACGTGACCGTATTTCTGCGTTTCGGAGATGGCCAGCTGATTGATGCCGGTGGCAGCGAGATACTCGCTCATGGTATTGGTGATCTCGGGGGGAGATACAAGGTATTTTTTCGGGATGTGCAGGTCGCCGTCATACTCAAGCATGCCTGCGTAAACCACGGCGGGTACGCGCACGCGGTCGAACTTATCAAACTCCGCACCGCCGTCGAAGGCCTTGGAGATCTCGATGGAACGGTCACCGCGGAAGTTGTAGAAGATCACGCTGTCGCCGTCGTTCACGGTGCCCACGGGCTTGCCGTCCTTGGCAATGACGAAGGGGGGCAGATCCTGGTCGATCACCTTGGTCTCGGCACGGTAGGTCTTTACGGCCTCGGCAGCGCTGGCAAACTGGCGACCCTCGCCCAGCACGTGGGTCTTCCAGCCAAGCTCAACCATAGCCCAGTTGGCCTCGTAGCGGTCCATGGTGATGGTCATACGGCCACCGCCGCTGGCAATGGCTGCGTCGAAGGTGGCGTCGTTCAGGTCAGCGAGGAATGCCTCGAAGGGATCGATATATTCAAGGGCGGAGGTCTCGCCTACGTCACGGCCGTCGATGAGGGTGTGGATGCGCACGGTCTTGATGCCCTCTGCCTTGGCCTGCTTGACCATGGCCTTGAGGTGGTCGATATGGGAGTGCACGTTGCCGTCGGAAAACAGGCCGAGGAAGTGCAGCACGCCGCCCGAGGTCTTGACGTTGGCGATCAGCTCCTGCCAAGTGGCGGAGGCAAACATCTTGCCGCTTTCGATCGAGTTGGAAACCAGCTTCGCGCCCTGGGCGAAGACCTGACCTGCACCGAGTGCATTGTGGCCTACCTCGGAGTTGCCCATGTCGTCATCGGAGGGCAGACCCACGGCGGTGCCGTGCGCCTTGAGGGAGACGGTCGGATACTTGCTCATCAGCATATCAAGCACGGGGGTGTAGGCGGTGGCAACGGCGTTGCCTGCGGTATCGGGTGCAAGACCCACACCGTCCATTACAATGGTCACAACGGGGCCCTTGACGCCCTCAAATTTTTGCAGTTTTTTCAGCGTTTTGCTCATGTTATCTCCTTTTGCGGCCTTGCCAAAAGGGGCGGCCTGTGTTATACTATTGTAAAGTGATTATTTTGCAGCGTTTACCAGTGCCTCGGTATCGCGCGCGATCAAAAGCTCCTCGTTGGTGGGGATCAGGTAAACGGCCACCTTGGAGGCGTCGGTCGAGAGCTTCACGATGTTGGGCTGTCTTACCATCTTGGCGTTCAGCTCCTTGTCGATCTCAATGCCGAAGTAGCTCATATCCTCGCAAACGATCTCGCGCAGACGGGCGTTGTTCTCGCCGATGCCTGCGGTGAAGACGATGGCGTCAAGGCCGTTCATCTCGGCGGCGTATGCGCCGATCAGCTTCTTGAGCTGAAGCTTGAGAATATTGATAGCAAGATTGGCCTGCTCGTAATGCGGGTTTGCGGGGCCCTCTGCCACGGCCTTTTCAAGGTCGCGCGAGTCGGAGGAATAGCCGCCGGTCACGCCAAGGAAGCCCGATTTCTTGTTCATCAGATCGCTGGCCTCGGCGGGAGTCAGGTTCAGCTTTTCCATCATAAAGGGTACGATAGCGGGGTCAATATCGCCGCAACGGGTACCCATTTCTACGCCTGCAAGGGGGGTAAAGCCCATGGAGGTATCCATGACCTTGCCGTCCTTGACTGCCGAAACAGAGGAGCCGTTGCCGATATGGCAGGTCACGATCTTCGTGCCCTCGGTGCGGCCGAGGATCTTGAGCATCTCGCCCGCCACAAAGCGGTGAGAGGTGCCGTGTGCACCGTAGCGGCGCACGCCGTAGTCGCGGTAGAGCTCGTAGGGCAGGGCATAGGTAAAGGCCTCGGGCTTCATGGTCTGGTGGAATGCGGTGTCAAACACCAGCACCTGGGGCTTTTCGGGCATGACGGCAAGGCAGCCCTCGATACCCTGGATATGTGCGGGGGTGTGCAGGGGAGCGAAATCGTGGCAAAGACGGAGCTTGGCCAGCACGTCGTCACTCAGCAGCATCGACTCGGAGAAATAAGCACCGCCGTGCACCACGCGGTGACCGACGGCCTCAATCTCGTCCATAGAGGAGATGCAGCCGTAGGTGGAGTCAAGCAGCTTTTCTACGACGATGCTCATTGCCTCGGCGTGGTTTTTCATGGCGCGCTTTTCTTCAATTTTCAGGCCCTTGAGCAGCTGCTTGTGCTCAATGGCGGACCCATCGATACCGATGCGCTCGCAAATACCCTTAGCAACAACGGTGTCGGTATTGGTGTCAAAAAGTTGGTATTTGAGGGAACTGGATCCCGCGTTGACGACCAAAACATTCATATTTCAGCAACCTCCAAAATAAGTATTAAAAATATATCATCTTATAGTATAGCACACGAAAAAGCTTTTTTCAATATTTTAGCAACAAAAAAGCGGATTTTTTAAGGAGCAACCATGAAGCACGTTGGTATTATTTGTGAATATAATCCCTTTCACGCGGGTCACGCTCGCCTTTTGGAGCATGTGCGGGGCGCGAAGACCGTGATTTGTCTCATGAGTGGCAATTTTACGCAGCGGGGGGAGGCGGCGCTTCTGCCGCCCGTCTCGCGTGCCGCCATGGCTATTGCGGGTGGGGCGGATCTTGTGCTTGAGCTTCCGTTCCCCTTTGCTGCCGCCTCGGCACGCCATTTTGCTACGGCGGGTGTGCGGGCGCTGGGTGCTTTGGGTGTGGATACTTTGGCGTTTGGTAGCGAGTGCGGTGACGTGGGGCAGCTTCGGGAGCTCGCGGCGCGGGCGCCTGAGGACAATTATCGCGAAAAGACGCCTGACGTGATGCAAAACACGGGGGATGCGGCGGCTTATTTTGCTGCGTTGGGGGCAAGGATCTCCTCCAATGATATTCTCGGTGTGGAGTATCTGCGCGCCATGCTGCGCGAGACGCCCGATATGCAAGCGGTTACCCTGCGCCGCCAAGGGGCACAATACCGCGATACGGTGCTGGAAAACGGTCAATTTCCCTCTGCTACGGCGTTGCGCCGTGCTTTGGCTGAGGGCGAGGATGTTTCGGAGTATATTCCGCAGCACGCGCGGCAAATCTTCCTTGATGCCGCCAAACGGGTTGGCTTTGCCGATACGGCGCGGCTTGGCGGTGCCATGCTGGCGCTTTTGCGTGCGGACGGTGCGAGAAACGGGGCAACTGCCGAGATAGCCGAGTGCGGTGGGGGACTGCTTGCACATCTTGTCAAGGCTGCTTTTGCCGCCACGGACTACGGCACACTTTGTCGGGCGGCAGCCACCAAGAGATATACCGACGGTCGGATCCGTCGCGCGTTGCTTTATTTGCTGGCGGGTGTCACGCAGGCCGACCTTGCGGCGCACCCCGTTTACCTGCGGTTGCTTGCCGCCAATGCCCGCGGACGCGAATATTTGGCCGAAACCGCGCGGCGGCGCATCATTCCCGTGGTGACCAAGCAGGCTGATATTACAGGTCTTGGCGCAATGGCCGCGCGTCAGCGCACGCTGGCGTTGGTCTCGGACGGTCTTTTTGCGCTGTGCTTTGAGGGCGGTCTTGCACCGCACACCCTGCAGACGGCAAAGCCCTATTTGATTTGAGCACGTTAAGATACCATATTTTTCAAATTGCTTGACTTTTTTTGTAACGCGTGGTATACTATAACGTAGAAATTTTCGCAGAGGAGGCAGGATAATGGCTGACGAAAGAAAAAAGGTTGAGGGTGAATACCTGACATATCTGGGAAAGCCCTTGGTTCGTGAAAACGATACCATCATTTACGGCGACCTGAATAATGATCCTTGCGTGCTGTGTCTTGATATTATGAGCTATACGGGCGAGGGCGAGGATAAGGTGCCCAACAAGGTGATGATTCAGGTTGTGGATGCCAAGGACCCCAATAAGGTGATCAAACAGGGCGACAAGGATAGCTTGCACGATGCGTTTACGCTCGGCATGACCTGGCTTGACCTTGAGTTGAGAAAAGCACAGGCATAAAAAATGCGTGTCGCTCCGCGGAGCGACACGCATTTTTTGTGTCAGGGCAGCAGCACGAGTGCAATGACCACGTGCAGCACGATTGCCAAAATATTGACGGCATAAAAATACCAATGCTTGGTTTTGTGGCGAAAAAGCTGCATACCGAGAGTGCCGCCGACAGCGCCACCCAAGAGCGATGCGCCAAGCAGAACCTTTTCGGGAATGCGCCATGCGCCGCGCTTGGCGCGCCCCTTGTCAATGCCGTAGAGCGCAAACGTGACAAGGCTGAAAAGTAAGAGATAAATCAAATAAAACGCTATCATTTGCTGCTGTAATCCTGTTTACGGATCTTTCCGTCCTTTTTGTGTATGACAAAATTGCCATCCTGGTTTTCGGCAATGGTCTCAGCGTATGCAATTGCTGCTTTTTGTGTGTCAAAGAGCTTGAGGGCTTTGGTTGCCTTTTCCGCTTTGACCTGCCATTTGCCGTCGTCATTCAAAGAAACGTGGTATGTCTTACCGGGAAGTGCCATAATAGTCTCCTTTCAAAGCAGGCAAGAATTGACGGTACCCTGATGCCTGCCCTTACCTATAGTATAAAGGATAATGCGATAAAATGCAAGAATTTCCGCAAAAAATCTTGACAAATGGGGCTTTAGAAAGAAAAAGAAAAATTTTTTAAAAACCTATTGACAAGCCAAACCCTTTGTGCTAAAATATACAGGTCGCAGAAATCTGGGTGTGGCGCAGTTGGTAGCGCGCTACCTTGGGGTGGTAGAGGCCGCACGTTCAAGTCGTGTCACTCAGACCAGTTAAAACCGAAAGGTTTTACAACGACAGGGTGTTGCCCGATCGCGACACCCTTCATACGCGGGTATGGCGGAATTGGCAGACGCGCTAGATTCAGGTTCTAGTGGGGGCAACTTCGTGGAGGTTCAAGTCCTCTTACCCGCACCACAAAAAGAAAGACACCGCGCAAGGCGGTGTCTTTCTTTTTGCTTGTGTGGCTAATTGGCTCTTTCACCGATACCGAGTTTTTCGGTTTTGCGTAGCAAAATGCGGTGTTAACCGCAAGAAAACACTCTTGGAGTACGCAAAGCGTACGTTCTGGAGAGTTCAAGTCCTCTTACCCGCACCAAGTCTTAATAGCTTGAACTTTTTTACCGTTGGTAAGAAGTTCGGGCTATTTTGCTTTATAGAAGAATTTGATAATTTTAATTATTGATTGTATAGCCTATGACGGACAATTTTCGTTATAGGCTATTTCCATT
>JAFTKK010000029.1 GCA_017453325.1 Clostridia bacterium | reverse complement strand
ATGGAAATAGCCTATAACGAAAATTGTCCGTCATAGGCTATACAATCAATAATTAAAATTATCAAATTCTTCTATAAAGCAAAATAGCCCGAACTTCTTACCAACGGTAAAAAAGTTCAAGCTATTAAGACTTGGTGCGGACGATGGGACTTGAACCCATATGATATTGCTATCACAAGCTCCTTAGGCTTGCGTGTCTGCCGATTCCACCACGTCCGCGTGGCAACATTATTATTATACATAAACGGCAGGCACTTGTCAAGAGGTTTTTTAAAAGTTTTTGAAGTTTTTTACTCAAAAGCCATCGGGCAATTTTACAACGCCGCGCGGAAGCTTTGCAAGGTCAAAAAACGGAAGCAGGTCTGAGGGAGAAAGCGACTCAGGGCGGGCGATGAGACCAAGGGCGGCAGCCAGCGCCCCCACCACGGGGGCAGCATCGCGATATTTCGCACGCACGCTTTCCATGCATCCGTCACCGTCACGCTTGGAAAGGCGTCTGCCTGCGGCATCCACCAAAAGCGGGATATGGCAGTAGGCAGGGGTATCAAAGCCCAGCATTTGCTGCAAATAGATCTGACGGGGGGTGCTGCCGAGGAGATCGTTACCGCGCACCACCTCGCTCACCCCGGAAAGTGCATCATCCACCACCACGGCAAGCTGATAGGCAAACACGCCATCGGCGCGGCGGACTACAAAATCCGAACAATCCGTTAAGAGATTTTCGCGATACTCTCCCGCCAAGCGGTCAGTGAAGCCAAGCTCGCGGTCGGGAACCATGACGCGAAAGGCGGGCTTGCGACCAACGGGCGGCGCCTCGCCGCGTGCCGCACGCGCCAGGCAACGGCGATCGTAAAGGGGGGTATTATCGCTCAGATGCGGCGCGGTGGTAGCATGAAGCTCCGCGCGCGAGCAATAGCAGGGATAGATCAGTCCCGCCTCGTTTAACCGATTAAAATATGTTTCATAGATCTCACTACGTGTCGACTGATACAATACCTCACCGTCAAAATCCAGCCCCAGCCATGCGAGATCATCGAGCAAATAGCGCGTATTTTCTCCCATAAAAGGACACCGTGCGGCATCAAGATCCTCAATACGCAAGAGTATTTTGCCGCCGCGGGCACGCACGGAGAGCCAAGCAACCAGCGCGCACATCAGATTGCCCAAATGCAATCTTGCGCTGGGCGTCGGCGCAAAACGCCCCACAACGGGCACCGTTTTTTCACTCATGATATCATCCTCCCTTGTTGGCAGGAACCAGCCGAAGCTCCTGCCCATCCGTAGCAAACGTAAGCGTACCGTGATCTGCCGTGCAAAACACGTTTGCACCCACCGCCGCGAGATTTTCAAGCACCGCCTTGTGCGGGAAGCCGTAACTGTTATACTTCCCTGCGCTGATGGCGGCCACAGTCGGTGTGGCAACCGCCATAAAGGCCGCCGACGTGGCGGTATCGGAGCCGTGATGTCCGACCTTTAAAAAATCACAGTCAAGATATTCCGGCGCATACATCTCTAACAATGTGTGCTCCAGCTCCGCCTCGGCATCCCCCATAAACAACAGCACCTGCGTACCGTAAGTCACACGGAGCACCGTGCTGCTGTTGTTGACGTTGTCATCCTCGGGCAGGGCGGCCAGCAGCACCTCTACGGCAGCATCACCAAATAAAAAGCGCTGCCCCGTTTCAGCCGCCACGGTAGATATGCCCATTTGCTCCGCCTCTGACAAAATCAACGTGTAAACGGGATCGTCAACGTCGGCAACGGGGAGCACGAGCTGCGACACCTCGGCCATCTGCAGCACGAGTCGGGTATTGCCGATGTGGTCCTCATGCGGATGTGTGAGCACCACGTAATCAAGCCGATCGATCTTGTAGTACAGCAACGCGGCGCGAAGATCCTCCTCGCAAGCCGATGTTCCCGTATCGATCAGCATGGCGGCATCTCCCGTCCGCAGCAAAATCGCGTCGCTTTGTCCGACGTCGAGAACCGACACGTAAAGCCGCGCGCCGTCACGCACCGAGGAAGCGTAAGCGGCAACCGCACGGCAAATGAGAAGCGCCAACAGCAGCAGCGCGATCGCACGGCCAATATAAAGCTCTGCAGAAAGCTTTTTGACCCGTGTTTTGCTTGCCACGCCTCTCACCTCCTGTCTTTTTCTATATTGTAGCATATTTTTGCTTCTTTGAAAAGAGGTCTTTTACTTTTTGCGCCATGGCGGCAAGCGGCACGCTCACTCCGCATACATTAGTGCGAGGTGATGTCATGAAGATACGAATTACCCCCGCCACGGTGCTGCTTTTACTGATGCAGGCCTTTGAAGGAAAGGTACTGCTGCCCGCAGGGCTGCTTGCCGCCCTTTTTCACGAATGCGGGCACTTGCTGGCCGCCCACGCGCTTGGCGTGAAGATCAAGCAAATGGAGATCGATCTGCTCGGTGCCAAGCTCTACCCCAAGGGGATGCTGCCATCTTACCACGCCGAGCTCTTGCTCGCCGCCGCAGGCCCGCTTTTTTCACTTCTGCTCGGGATTTTTCTGTTGCCGCATGACGGCGCCTTTGCCGTAGCGGTACGCGACGCCACCTTTTCCTTTGCCCTGTTCAATCTGCTCCCCATCAAGGATTTTGACGGTGGGCGCATTCTCCTTTCCCTGCTCGCGCAGCGCACCACCCTGAAAGCAGCCGAGCGCGCACTTTGTGTCACCTCTTATCTCTCGCTCCTGCTCCTGTTTCTGCTCTCCTCCTGCGTTCTCCTGTGCTACGGGCAAAATTTAGCACTCACCGTGCTGACGGCATCACTCTTTGCCAAGCTTTTTTTGACGCAAAGCTAAAAAGGGGCTGTCTCAAATGCCACGGCATTTGGTCGACAAGCCCGTAGGGACAAGAGGGCCAGTTGAACACGCTCTCTTGTCCCTATAGTTTTTGTTTGGCGGCTAAACACCGCCATGTTTAGTCAATACCAACCTAAATCGAATACGCCTAAAGCGATGAAAATTCGCGCTATTTCTCGAAACCTCGCTCGCAAAGTCATACTTTGCTTCGCTCAATTTCAAAAAATATCATCAAATTTTCATTCGCTTTATGTAAGAATTATT
>JAFTKK010000028.1 GCA_017453325.1 Clostridia bacterium | reverse complement strand
GCGGTATGGCTTACACCTTCTTCAAGGCACAGGGCTGGGAGATCGGTACCTCCATTTGCGAGCACGACAAGCTTGATCTTGCACTTGAGCTGATGGAAAAGGCAAAGGCCAAGGGCGTGAAGTTCCTGCTTCCCGTTGACACCAAACTCGCCCGCGAGTACGATCCCAACACCGAGAGCATGCTGGCTGATTCCACCAGCATTCCCGAGGGCTGGATGGGTCTTGATATCGGTCCCAAGTCCCAGGCTATGTTTGCAGAGGTTCTCGCCAATGCCGGCACCGTTGTATGGAACGGCCCGATGGGCGTTTCCGAGTGGGATAACTTCGCTGCAGGCACGCACGCCGTTGCAAACGCCGTTGCTGCTTCCGACGCCATCTCCATCATCGGCGGCGGTGACTCCGCAGCTGCTGTTGAAAAGCTCGGCTTCGCCGATAAGATGACCCACGTTTCCACCGGTGGCGGTGCCTCCCTTGAGTTCCTTGAGGGCAAGACCCTGCCCGGCATTGCTTGCCTGCTTGACAAGTAATTTCTAATTCACCATTTACGAAATAAGAGAGGAATTGACAATGAATCCTGCAAAGAGAAGAACCGTGATCGCCGGCAACTGGAAAATGAACATGACCCCCGCTGAGGCGACCGCATTTATCAACGAGATCAAACCCATGGTCGCAGGCAAGGATAACTGCGATATCATCTTCTGTGCTCCCTACGTGACCATCGCTGCCGCTATGGAGGCTGCAAAGGGCTCCAACATCGTCATCGGTGCAGAGAACGTACACTTTGCCGCTAAGGGCGCTTACACCGGTGAGGTTTCCGCCGAGATGCTCAAGGCTATTGGCGTTGATACCGTTATCATCGGCCACTCCGAGCGCCGTCAGTACTTCGGCGAGACTGACGAGACCGTAAACCTTCGCACCAAGGCTGCACTTGCTGCAGGCCTGCGTGTGATCCTCTGCATGGGTGAGGTGAAGGAGCAGCGCGTAGCAGGCATCACCAACGAGGTGTGCGCTATGCAGATCAAGCTTGACCTTGCCGGCGTTTCTGCCGAGGAGATGAAGAACATCGTGATCGCTTACGAGCCCGTTTGGGCAATCGGCACGGGTCTGACCGCAACGCCCGAGCAGGCAGAGGAGACCTGTGGCGTCATTCGTGACGTACTCGTAGAGCTCTACGGCAAGGATGTTGCCGAGGCTACCACCATTCAGTACGGTGGCTCCATGAACGAAAAGAATGCAGCCGAGCTGCTGGCAAAGCCCAACGTTGACGGTGGCCTGATCGGCGGCGCTTCGCTGGTTGCCGAGAAGTTCACTGCTATTGTGGACGCCGCACAATAATCGATGAAAAACGGAGGGCTGCCCGCGCTTGCGGCAGCCCTCTTTTTCAAGCCCGAGCGCTTGGGAAAGGAAAACATTATGGCAAATTATCGCAGAGGTCGCATCAATGACGAGATGAGAAAGGAGCTGGCCGCTATCATGCGCGAGGTCAAGGATCCGCGCGTGTCCGAGGCCTTTATCAGTATCACCGGCGTCGACGTGACCCCCGACCTCAAATATGCAAAGGTGTATTATTCTGCCATGCGCGGCAACCCCAAGGATGTGCACTTGGGGCTCAAGTCCTGCGCGGGATATATCCGCCGTCAGGTCGCACAGCGTCTTAACCTGCGCGCCACGCCCGAGTTCACCTTTTTGGAGGATACCTCCATCGCCTACGGTGCGCATATCTCCAAGCTGCTGAATTCCATCGAGATCAGCGAAGAGGCGGAGGATGGTACCGATGAAGAAAACTGAATTTCGCGCGCTTTCGGTGCAGGAGGTCGTAGAGCTCTTACGGCAGCCTGCTCCCACGCTTGTGTTATTTCACGCAAGACCGGATGCCGATGCCGTGGGCTCTGCCTTTGCGCTCTCGCTTTGGCTGCGTGCCATGGGCAGCGAGGCTTATTGCGTTTGTGCCGATGAGGTGCCGCAGCATCTCGCGTTTTTAACAAAGGGGCTGCAGGAGAGTGTGCTGGTCGATACCGTTCCCGCACACCTTGTCGATGCGCGTGTGGTTTCGGTCGATACGGCCTCCCCCGGGCAGGTGGGGGCTCTTTTTGAGCGCTATGGCGAGCGATTTTTGCTGATGATCGATCATCACGGCACCGGCACGCCCTATGCCGACCATCTGGTGCTGCCGAAAGCCGCTTCCTGCGGCGAGATCGTGTTTGATCTGATTGCCGCATCGGGTGTAGATGTGCCGCCAAGGGTTTCGGAGCTGCTTTATGCGGCAATTGCCTCCGATACGGGCGGCTTTCGCTATTCCAACACCACCGAGGGCACGCATTTGCGCGCGGCAGCCCTGCTGCGCAGCGGCATTGATGCCGCGAGCCTTTGCAGACAGCTTTTTGAGACCAAGCAGCTTGCCAACCTGAGAGCCGAGAAGGCAGGCTTTGAACGCTTGCACTTTTACGACGGGGGTAGGGTAGCGATCCTCACCTTCCCGTATGAGCTGCAGCAATCGATGGGCTTGGCAGAGGAAAATCTCGGCACACTCATTGACGTTGCCCGTTGTGTTGCGGGTGTTGAGGTAGCTGCCGCCATTCGCGGCACCAAGGAGGGGAGCTTCCGCGCTTCCTTACGCGCCAACGTTGATTTTGATGTGGCGGCCGTGGCGGCCTGCTTTGGCGGCGGCGGTCACGTACGCGCCGCAGGTGCTACCTTGACGGCAGACACGATTGAACAAGCAGAGCAAATGCTGTATGATACCATTATGGGAAGAAGAGGGACCACTCATGGGGAAACACCATAAACGCACAACATACGCATATGCCTCCGCCTTTCGCATCGGCATTGCTTATCTCGGATGCTGCATCGGGGCAGGGTATCTGTCGGGGCAGGAGCTTTTTCAGTTCTTTTCCTCCGCAGGCGTGTGGGGCTTTGCGGGGCTTCTGCTTGCAACCGTTTCCCTGTTTGCGGCGGGTGCGGTGATCCTTTCGCTGGCAGTCGATAGTGGCGAGACGCGCATGGACCGCATCGTGGTATGGTTTGACTGTAAGCCCTTACGCGCCGTGGTAGCGGTTTTTGAGATTGTATTTGTTTTTATGGTCTACACGCTCTGCGTGGCGGCCTTCGGTTCGCTTTTTGCGCAGGTAACGGGTCTTTCCCACGTGTGGGGGAGCGTGGCGTTCTGCTTGCTGTCGTCTGCGCTCGCACTTTTTGGGGTGCGCGGACTGCTTCGCTTTCTTTCTTACGTAATCCCCGTGCTGGTCCCCACCACGATCGTGATTGCGTTGGTCGCGGTTTTCGCCGCCGACGGTCTTTCCTTTCCTTTGGTCGATGTTGGTGGATTAATAACGGGTATTTGGCCCTTTGATGCGGTGACGTATGCCGTTTTCAGCTTGTTTTGCGCATTGCCTGTCCTGGTGCCGCTGGGGCAAAATGTACGGGACGCAGGAACGGCGCGCCGCGGCGCGCTGATCGGCGCACTTTTGATCGGCTCGCTTGCCGGCATCATCATACTGGCCATTGCCACCGCTCCGGAAGTGGCAAGTGAAGCGATGCCGATGCTGGCATTGGCGAATCGGCTGCACGGAGTGGCAGGTGCCATCTATGCCGCTTTGCTGATTGTCGGTATCTTTTCTGCGGGGCTTTCCTCGCAATCGGCCATGAGCGAATATCTGATGCAAAGATTTTCCGCCAAAAAACGCTTTATCATTCCCGTGACACTCTTGACGTCTTTGGTTGCCTTTGGGTTTGCACTCTTCGGCTTTCAAGAGCTCATCGGAATTCTTTATCCTATCTTTGGTTATATCGGCTTTGTGCCGCTTGGCCTGCTTTTTGTGCACGCGGCGGTTTTTTACCGCAAGAGGCGCCGGCAAAGGGCGGACAAGCATTGATCCCGCCATGCATACGACCGCACATAGCGCACGACCTTTACCGACACGGTTTGCGCTATGTGCGGTCGTGCTTTTAAAGGAGATGTGGAAAAAGGAAAAGGAACTTGTAAATCCAAGAGAAATATGATACAATAATAGTATTATCGTATACAAGGAGAGAAGCGCGTGAAAAAGATCGTCACTGTTTTGTTACTGTTTGCTTGCCTGATCGGCATGGTTTTGCCGGTGGCGGCTGCCACGGCTTCCGTGGTTCCCGATTCGGCAGAGATCGACCGGACCGTGCTGCAGAGCGTTGGCGTCGATACGCCGGGTGCCGCAGTCGTTGTGATAGAAAGCGGCATCGTCTTAAAAAAAGATGGCTTCGGCTATGCGAATGTTCCCGAAAAAACGCAGGTTACTGCCGACACGGTGTTTGAAATCGGAGATCTTTCCGCGTTGTTTACCGCAACGGCTGCCTGGCTTTTGATTGAGCAAGGGAGGCTTGATCCCGATGCCGATATTGTCACCTATCTTCCCGCGCAATTTATTTCTGCGCTTTCTCTTGACTATCCTGTGACCACGCGCCAGCTTTTGATGGGGCGTGCGGGCTTTGGCGCGAGGTTGCTCGATATGAGCTACGAAAAGCCCGAGCATTGCTTTGATACCCTGGAGGCTGCGCTGCTTGCCGATGTGCCGCAGCAGATCCTATTACCCGATACCGCCTGCATCTATTCTCCGTTTGGCATGGCCTTGGCCGCTTTTGTGGTAGAGCAGGTTGCCGGCGTGCCGTATGAGCAATTTGTGAGCGAGCAGGTACTGACGCCGCTTGGTATGAGGCAAACCGTGTTGTGCGCTTCTGTACAAACGGGTGTGGAAAACGTGGCTCTCGGTTACGGCAAGGATGTGGAGGGCTCGTTTCACTTAGCGGGGGAAAGCGGCAGAAGCTATGCGGCATTGTATCCGGCAAGCGGCGCACTTTCGACGGCGCAGGATCTTGCCCTGTACTTTTCCTGGCTTCTCGGTGCAAATCATGCTCTCATGCGTGCGGATACGAAGGCCGCTTTGCTTGCTACCGCATCGGAAGGGATCTTTGCCGAGCGCGCGGGTGTATTTGATGTTCGAGGTACGGTTTATTCGATGCGCACCGCCACCAAAGCACACGGTGTCAGCGTAGCTTTTGAGCCGACAAGCTCCCGCATGATGCTGGTTTTGACCAATGCTGCGGATAGCACGCTGTTGTCTTTGCCGCAGGCACGTTTGATGGCTGACAATGCTTCCGTGTCTTTGCCTGAGGGGGATATGCTCGGCTTGAAAGCCCTGCGGGGTACCTATGCGCCCTCCGCTGTCGAACAGCGTACCTTCTGCGGTAAGCTGTTGACCGCAATGAGCGCCAAAAGTGTTCGCGTCAATGACGACAGCACCCTTTCCTTTGCCGATCAGCGCCTGGTGCAGATCGCGCGAGGTGTGTTTGCCGATGCCGATGGGGATACTACCGAGCCCCTGTGGCATTTTGTCACAGATGACGAGGGCGAGGTCGTTGCCATTTTCGGCGCTGACGGTTCGGTGTACTCTGCCGTGCCCTTCTACTATCATCAAAAGCTTGCCATGGTCATCGGCGGCGGTCTTGCACTTCTGACGCTGTTTTTCCTCTTTGGCGGCATTTCGTCGTTTATCAAATATTTGCGCAGAAAACGTCCTCAAAACGGGGAAGAGGAGCATGAGACCGTTAAGCTGTACGTTGAGCTTCCGTTGATGCTTTCTGCCGTGCTGGCTCTGTGTGCGCTGGTACACGTGCTGATCGGATACTTTTTCGGTGCGGCGGTCTTTTCTACCGCCTATACCGTGATGCGCGCGTTCATCACGACTGTTTCGATCGGTGCCACGGTCTCGTACGTGGTAGCCTTCTTGCTGACGATCTTCCGTCGCAAGACCCATAAGCGCATTGCACACACCGCCATGGCATATCTGATATTTTACTATCTGCTGCTTAGCCTTTCGCTGCTCGGTTAATCGCCATGTTGCAGCGGGACGCGGGCAAAAAAGCAGCCGTTTCGACAGGTCGAAACGGCTGCTTTTTTTGAATGGTGATTACATTAGGCTCAAGACAAGTATTACTTCAATGACAATATACAGAAGCTGGATGAGCATGGAGACTGAGCTGACCACTACCGCGATCACGCCGCACACAAAGCCCGTCTTGGCATCGGGCAGGGAATAGCCAAGCTCCTGCCGTGCATGGTTTGCGCGGCGAATGGCAAGAATGCCGAGAATGAGACCGGGCAGACTGCAGCAAATGACTGCAAGCACCAAACCTACAATGCCGAGCACCTGCGCGGTGGAAGCGTCGTGATTGGAGACCGTCATGTTCTGATAGGCGTGCGGCTGATAAAACTGCTCGCTGCCGCTATACCAGTTGCCGCCGGAATGCTCCTGCGTACCGTATTGCGGGCCGTTTTGCGTGTAGGCGCCTTGCGCACCGTTACCGGCACCTTGCGCATTGGTGCCGTACTGCCAGCCCGACTGTGCTTGCGCACCGTATTGCCAGCCGCCACCTGCCTCTGCGCCTTGCTGCTTTTGCGCGTTGCCGTTATGTTCACCGACGTTCTCGGCGGCACCGATGGGAGTATCGTTGCCGTTTTCGGGCGTCGTGTTAGACTCGTTCGGAATATGATTTTGACTGTTCGGATCGTAATTCATATGATCTCTCCTTTCGTCGAGTTGTTTCGGTATGCGGTTATATTTATTTTATACGATTTTGCACAAAAATGCAATAGGCTTTGCACAATTCTTTTCGTAGCTCCTCTGCGCTTGCATTCGCTTTCAAGTTGTGCTATACTGATAACAGTATGAAAGGGGGCGGGCGTGTGCGTTTGAAAACCTATATTCGTATGCATTTTCTGGTTTTGGCGGTTGCGCTGGCCTTTGGCGTGTACGGCTATCTCACCTTGAACCTGCTTCCCTCGGGGAGCTACCATTGCTTTATGCACGATTTGCTGCGGCTCTATTGTCCCTTGTGCGGCGGTACCCGTGCCTTTCTTTGTGTGCTGCGCTTTGATGCGTTGTCGGCGCTGCGGTATAACGCGGCGGTCTGCCTTGCCGCGCTCGGCCTTTTGGTGCTTGACGCGCGTGCGCTGTACTTGATCTTGCGCGGGCGCGGGGAACGGCCTTTTCCCGCCTTTATATTGCCCGTTGGTGTGTGTTGGTTCGTTGGCTATACTGTGCTGCTGAACGGACTTCTCTTTTTCGGCATTGACCCCGTTGGTGATCTGTTGCCGTATTGGCAGCATCTCACACCCCTGATGGCCACGCTTGCCACGCTGCTGCTGGCGCTCCTCGCCCTTTCCTTTCTTGCTGCGCTGCTTTTGCCGCGCCGATGGCGTTGGCTCTGGTGGCTGACGGGTGTGCTTGCCATCCTTCTGCCGTCGTTGCTGAAGAACCCCCTGTGGCTGCTGCTTTTACTGCCGCTTGGCATACTCCGGCTTGTGATACATATTATCAAGAAAAAAGCCGTGCAGACGTAGTGTGTTTCCCGTTGAGGAGCACACACCGCGCTGCACGGTTTTATCATATCTCGGGGGCACAGGCGCGGTAATCGCGGGGAGATTTTCCGGTCATTTTTTTGAACACGCGTCTAAAGTACGCCGCCGATTGGAAGCCCGTGGCTTCGCTGATCTCCTCAATGGCGTAGCGCTCGTGGCTCATCAGCAGAATGATGGCGCGGTTGATGCGATAGTGATTGATGTATTCTACGGGTGAGACTCCGAGTGAACGCCTGAAAAGGGGAAAAAATCGCGATACGCTCATGTTTGCCACCTCGGCCAGCTTTCCTATCGGTATTTCCTCGCGGTAGTGCTCCTCAATATAGGAGGACGCGCGGTAAATGCGGGCGTCAAGCTCCCCCGTTTTGCTTACCTTCAGCCCCGGCAGAAGTGCGGAAAGCAGGGTGTAAAAATTGCCGAGCACGGCAAGCTTTTGCGCTTCGCCCGCTGCGTAATTCTCAAGTGCGTGCAAAAAAACGGACTTGGTTGCCTCAAAATCGGGCGGGGTGATCTTTTGCAGCTTGAAATTTTTTGCCTTGGTAAAAACGGCGGGGTAGTCAAAGATAAAATGCATACTGATATAAGAGATATCGGGATCACCCTCCCAGCGCGAGATGTATCGCGAGCCGATCGGCACAAAAATCAGATCGCCCGCCGCGACCGCAATGTCCTCGTTGTGGGTGCAATCGTGATAAACGGCGTGTCCCGCCAGCACCAGTCCAAGGCAAAATTGGGGGCGGGGCAGGCAGGAGGTATCAAAGGTGTGATGCGCGGTATAGTGATAGTGCTCGACCTTGAAAAAAACCAGCTTTGAGGCGGCGGTAATATCCGGCATGGCAGCTCCTTTCCGTTTCTTGGTGAGAGAATAGTTCTGTTTTTTGGCATTATAACATATTTCCTTTTGGGAAGTCAATATGCTACAATGAAAATGTAAAACAGAACAGGAGGTCCTTTCAATGAAAGCAATTGTGATTACCGATGATAAAAAGCTCTCCATGGCCGAGGTGGCTGATCCCGTCTTAAAGGCGGGCGAGGTGCTGGTTAAGGTGCATGCAGCTGCAGTAAACCGTGCAGATCTAATGCAGGTGGAGGGCAATTACCCGCCCCCTCCCGGTTGTCCCGAATGGCCGGGGCTTGAGGTGGCAGGCGAGATCGTAGCTCTTTCCAAGGAGGCACAGGCAAACGGCAAATGGCACGTGGGCGATCGGGTTTGCGCACTCCTCGGCGGCGGAGGCTATGCCGAGTATGTGGCCGTGGAGGAGGGCATGATGATGCCCTTGCCGAAGGGGATCTCCATGGTTGAGGCAGCCGCACTTCCCGAGGCGTTCGCCACGGCCTATCTCAACTTGTTTGTGGAGGGCGGCGCGAAGGCAGGTCAGACCTTTTTGATGCACGCAGGCGCGAGCGGCCTTGCCAGCGTGGTCATTCCGATGGCAAAGGCCTTTGGATTGCGCGTGATTACCACCGTTTTAAACGAAAAGGTTGCCGAGAGTATCAAGCACCTGAACGCCGATGTGGTGGTGGATACCTCAAAGGAGGATATTGTGGATGTGCTGAAGCGCGAGGCCGAGGCCGGGCATCCGCTCAATCTTGCCATCGACTGCCTTGGCAGCGCCAAGGTGGGTGAATGCTTCCCGCACGTTGCGTATATGTGTAAATGGATCATGATCGCCACGCTCGCAGGTGACCTTTCCACCGTCAATATGCGTACCATGTTCATGAAAAATATCCGTCTCATCGGTTCCACGCTTCGCAGCAAGACGCCTGCCTTTAAGGCGGAGATCCTTGCCAATCTCGTGAGGGATATCTGGCCCAAGGTGGAAAGCGGTGAGGTGCGTCCCACCATTTGGCGCGTCATGCCGATCACCGAAGCAAACGAGGCACACGCGCTTCTGCGCGACGGCAAGAGCGCAGGCAAGGTTGTGATGACCTGGTGAGCCGTTTTTCGGTAACTGCCGTCAAATACGGCGAGACGACCTTGCCACGTCGCATGGTCTTTGCCGACAGTGCGGGCGATGATACAAAAGTACCCATTTCTCTTGTTTTGTATCTCATCGAATGCAACGGCAAAAAAATTCTGGTGGATGCCGGTTGTGACGCTATGCCGGGGTATGACGTGCAGCATCACATCTCCCCCGCCGAGGCGCTCACGCGCTGCGGCGTGCCGCCGACCGACATTACAGATGTGATCCTCACGCACGCCCACCACGATCATATTGAGGCGGTGCATTATTTCATCAATGCCAACGTGCATATGTCGCTGCCCGAATACGAGAAAGCGATAAAGCGAGGGCTTCTCCCCCCCAATCTGCACGTGTCACCCTTTGAGCAGACCCGTCGGATAGGAGAAGTGTGCGCCGTGGTATGGGGCGGCCATTCGGCGGGATCTTTGATTGTGACGTTCGCGCACGAGGGCAGGGAATACGTGATTTCGGGTGATGAGTGCTATGATCGCGCGTGCCTTGTGGAGCGCCGCCCCACCGGCGTTTCCTGCAACCCTCGGAAAAGCTTTGATTTTGTCAACACCTACAGCAGCGACAAATATACCGTTTTGCTTTCTCACGACGGCGCGATCCTGCCGGGGCAAAACGGTTATGTGAAGATTATTTAAGGGGAGATACATATGGAATTTTTGAATAAAACCGTTCTTATTACGGGCGGCGCTTCAGGTATGGGTCTGCTTGCAGGTAAATGCTTTGCACGCGAGGGGGCCAATGTCGTGCTGGCTGATATCAACGAAGAGGACCTTCATGCTGCCGTTGCCGAGGTGCGCGCCATTACCGAACGCGTGATCGGCTGCCATACCGATGCCACAAAATACGAACAGGTGGTTTCCTGCCGTGATGCGGCGGTAGAAGCGTTTGGTAGCATCGACATACTGATTCCCTGTGCAGGTGGTGCTGAGCGTCGCATTCTCGGCTTAAAGGAAAGAAATTTCTTTGAGCAGCCCATCGCCGCTATTGATTTCAGCCTCGATATGAATTTGAAGGCGGTCATTTATTTTGAGCATGCCGTGATGCAGCAGATGGCAAAGCAGCAGGGCGGTGTGATCATCCACCTCGGCTCGATCACGGGCGCGGAGGGAAGCGCCGGAAATATTGGGTATGCTACTTCAAAAAGCGCCTTGATGACGGGCACGGTCAAGTCACTCGCACAAGCGGGCGCACCCTACGGTATTCGTGCTTGCTGTATTGCTCCCGGTCCCGTGATGACGCGCCCGGGTATGGCGGGTATGAAAACGCTGATGGGTTATCCTGCCGAGCCGCAGGAGATCGTGGATATGATGCTGTATCTCGCCTCCGACAAGGCGCGCTCGGTCACAGGTACCACCATTTTGATGGATGGCGGCAGATATGTGATGGAGAATAAGAGGTAAGACCGATGAAAGCAACGTTTTTAAGCAAGGAACAGCCGATGCTTACCACCATGGTGCAGGCAAACACGCCCGATGAGGTGATTGCCCTGATCGGCAGGGCCATCCCCGCAGGTGCCGAGGCGCTCGGCATTCAGACCTGCCGCTTCGCGCCCGAATTGCAGACAGAGGAAACCTACAAGCGCATTTTCGCCGCCGCCAAGGGGCTGCCGACCTACGTCACGCACTATCGCGGCAGAGGAAATGAGGGCAAAAGCGAGGATGAGCTTGCTGCGGGTATGTTGGAGATCGCAGCGGCAGGAGCGACGCTCGTGGATGTTATGGGCGACCTTTTTTGCCCCCACACCGATGAGCTGACCGATAATCCCCGTGCGGTTCGCAAGCAAAAAAAGCTGATTAAGGAACTGCATGAGCGCGGTGCGGAGGTGCTGATGTCCTCACATACACACAAATATCTGCCTCCGGCACGTATTTTGGAGATCGCACTCGCGCAGCAAGCGCGTGGCGCAGATATTGTGAAGATCGTTACCAAGGCAGACTACCCCGAGCAGGAGATCGAGCTGATGGCCACCTCCTTGCTATTGAAAAAGCACTTAAAGGTACCGTTTTTGCTGCTCTGCGGCGAAAATCACCGTATCATCCGCCGTATAGGGCCAATGCTTGGCTCCTGTATGTGGCTCTGTGTGCTTGAATACGATGAATGTGCCACCAAGGCACAGCCATTGCTTGCCGATGTTAAGGCCATCCGTGAAAAATTCGAATAATACAAAGGAGCAGACCGCCACCGCGGTCTGCTCCTTTTTGGTTGTGTGTTATTGAGGGATTGCTTCAGTCCGCAAACAACGGCGTGGAAAGGTATCTGTCACCGCCGTCGGGCAGCACCGCCACGATCACCTTGCCACGGTTTTCGGGGCGCCTTGCCAGTACCGTGGCGGCGTGGAGCGCCGCACCCGAGGAAATGCCAACCAGCACCCCCTCGCACTTGGCAAGCTTGCGCGCGGCAGCGTAAGCCTGTGCCTCTGTTACGGGCAAAATTTCATCCACGGCGTCGCGATCAAAGTTGGCAGGCACAAAGTTTGCGCCAATGCCCTGCAGGCCGTGCGCGCCCGCTTTTCCGCCCGAAAGAAGGGGGGAGGAGGCAGGCTCTGCGGCGACGGCAACGAGAGATGGGATTTTGCTCTTTAAAAATTTTGCGGTACCGCTGATCGTGCCACCCGTGCCGACACCGGCTACCAGGATATCCACGTGCCCGTCGGTATCCTCGTAAATTTCGGGGCCCGTGGTGGTACGGTGCGCCATGGGGTTGGCGGGGTTGTCAAATTGAGAGGGAATAAAGCTGCCCGGCGTTGCCGCTGCCAGCTCGGTTGCCTTGTCTATCGCCCCCTGCATGCCAAGCTTTCCGGGCGTCAGTACGATCTCGGCACCGTAGGCTGCAAGCAGACGGCGGCGCTCCATCGACATGGTGTCGGGCATGGTGAGAATCACGCGGTAGCCGCGCGGCACGCCGATGGCGGCAAGCCCGATGCCGGTGTTGCCGCTGGTCGGCTCAATGATGGTGGCGCCTTGTGTGAGCTTCCCCTCGTTTTCTGCGGCAAGTATCATGCAAAGCGCTACGCGATCCTTGGCGCTTCCCGCAGGGTTAAAGCTCTCCAGCTTCAAGAGCACTTTGGCCTCAAGCCCTTCATTCTTATTATAATTTACAGCTTCGAGCAGGGGAGTGCCTCCCACCATCTCGCTGATACTGCGGTAATACATCGCGCAACTCCTTTCCGACGCTTAGGTCGCGGTATTTTCAATCACATAAAATTATAGCATTGTTCCACGCTGCCGTCAAGACAAAAATAAAAAAGCGGAGTGTCTCGGGTTAAAGACACTCCGTATTTTTTTGGCAATTAAGCCATTGCGTTGAGCTTCTTGGTAAACTGGCTCTTCTTGTGAGCAGCAGCGTTCTTGTGGATGATACCACGGGAAACAGCCATATCGATCTTCTTTACAGCTGCCTTGTAGGTCTCCTGTGCGAGTGCAGCATCACCGGCCTCCACAGCAGCCTCGTACTTCTTCATCGCAGTTTTCATCTGCGTGCGGAAGATCTTGTTCTGCATGGTTTTGGTCTCGGTAACCTTTACACGTTTTTTGGCACTTTTAATGTTCGGCATAATCGTTCACCCTCCTTTTACAATTTTTCGGTTTAAACGACCGCGCCTGAGAGGGTGCGCCGTCGTAAAAGTCCATACAGTCATATATGATAGCACACAAAAAAACAAAAAGCAAGAGTTTTTTTGAAAAAAACGAAAAAAATTTTTATCTTTTTTTGCAAAAGAGTAAAAAACTTCTAAAAAATATTGAAAAAACTATTGACAAAGCGCGAGGGCTTTGCTATAATATTAAACTGCATTATAATTGCTGAATTATCGCTTTTTGCGACTTCGGCAAAAATTCGCATCAAAACTATTATATACGCGTATGCGCGAATTCTGGCGGCGCAGATGTAAGCGTTTTGGTACTCTCGGTCCTCCGTTTTGGCGGACACAACAATGAATGGAGTGATAAAACAAATGGTCAACGTAAAAGAGCAAAAACTCGGTCAGAACAAGAGAATGAGTTTTTCCAAATCACGTTACAACCTGGAGCTTCCCAATCTTGTGGAGGTTCAGACCAAATCCTTCAAATGGTTCCTCGAGGAGGGCCTTGGCGAGGTTTTGCGTGACGTGTCGCCGATCACCGATTTCTCCGGCAATCTGTCCATCGAGTTTCTCTCCTACTCGATCGATCAAAAACCCAAGTACACCGTTGAAGAGTGCAAAGAGCGTGACGTCAACTACGCCGCCCCTCTGCGCGTCACCGTTCGTCTGACCAACAAGCAGACGGGTGAGGTGCAGAATTCGGATATTTTCATGGGCGATATTCCCTTGATGACCGAAAACGGCACCTTCGTGATCAACGGCGCAGAGCGCGTTATCGTTTCCCAGATCATCCGTTCTCCCGGCATGTATTATGCCTCCGAGATCGACAAGATGGGTAAGCGCAACTATACCGCGCAGATCATCCCGTATCGTGGCGCATGGCTCGAATATGAGACCGATAACAGCGGTGTCATTTACGTGCGTATCGATAAAAACCGCAAGCTCCCCATCACCATGTTTATCCGTGCACTCGGTGCACTTGGGGACAAGCCGGAGATCGAAACGCGCGAGGATATTTGCGCAATCTTCGGTGAAGAGGCACGTCTGAAGGCCACCTTCGATAAGGATGAGTCCGAGACGCTGGCTGAGTATAACCGCACCTCTGCGGGACACGAGGCACTCAAGGAGATCCACAAAAAGCTCCGCCCCGGTGAGCCCGCCATGGTCGATGCCGCACAAAAGCTGCTTTCCGACATTCTCTTCGATAACCGTCGCTATGACATTGCTCCCGTAGGTCGCTATAAGTTCGACAAAAAGGTTGCACTCAGCGGCCGTATCGAGGGCAGAAAGCTGGCCGAGCCCGCCGTCAGCCCCATTACGGGCGAGGTGGTCTTTGAAGCAGGCAAGGTCATTTCGCATGAGGATGCGATCGCCATTGAAAACGCAGGCATCAACGGCGTGACCGTTTTGCTTGAGGGCGGCGAGCAGGTCAAGGTATTTTCCAACAACACTATCGAACCCGCAGCACTTCTCGGCTACGACCTGAAGGATTGCGGCGTCAACGAGAAGGTGCGCACGCCCGTTCTGCTCGAGATCATCGAGGAGGCCGACGGTGACGTGGACACCCTTAAGACCTTGGTGCGCCGCCGCATGGCAGAGCTTTGCCCCAAGCACATTACCAAGGACGACATTTTCGCAACCATTAACTACATGTTCGGCTTGATGCACGATCAGGGTCTTGGCCAGTACGACGATATTGACCATCTCGGCAACCGTCGCATCCGTTCGGTTGGTGAGCAGCTGCAGAACCAGCTTCGCATCGGCTTCTCCCGCATGAACAAGACCATCACCGACCGCATGGCTACGCAGGATAGCGACAAGCTCTCGCCCCAGATGCTCATCAACACCCGTCCCATTGCTACGGGTATTCGTGAGTTCTTCGGCTCCTCGCAGCTCTCGCAGTTCATGGACCAGAACAACCCCTTGGCCGAGCTGACGCACAAGCGTCGTCTTTCGGCACTTGGCCCGGGCGGTCTTTCCCGTGACCGTGCCTCCTTTGACGTGCGTGACGTTCACTACACGCATTACGGCCGTATGTGCCCGATTGAGACCCCCGAAGGTCCCAACATCGGTCTGATCTCTTACCTTACCACTTATGCGCGTATCAGCGATTACGGCTTCATCGAAGCGCCCTATCGCAAGTACGACAAGGAGAAGGGAATCGTCACCGACGAGGTCGAGTACATGACCGCAGACGTCGAGGATCGCTATATCATCGCACAGGCAAACGAGCCGCTTGACAGCGAGGGTCGCTTTATCAACAAGATCGTTAACGTGCGTGACAAGAATGAGATCCGCGAGGTTGAGGCCTCCCAGGTTGATTACATGGACGTATCGCCCAAGATGGTGGTTTCCGTGGCAACCGCAATGATCCCCTTCCTTGAAAACGACGATAACTCCCGTGCACTCATGGGCTCGAACATGCAGAAGCAGGCCGTGCCGCTGATGGTAACCGATTCGCCCATCGTTGGTACGGGTATGGAATACAAGGCCGCAGTTGACTCCGGCGTTGTGATTACCGCCAAGCGTGCCGGTACCGTTGACTACGTTGACGCCGACAAGATCGAGATCGTGCTTGACAACGGCGAGCGCGACGTTTACCAGCTCATCAAGTTCAAGCGCACCAACCAGGGCACCTGCTTTAACCAGCGCCCCGTGGTTGCCAAGGGTGATGTTGTGGAGGAGGGCCGCGTGATTGCGGATGGCCCTGCAACCTCCAACGGTGAGATCTCCCTCGGTAAGAACGCGCTGATCGGCTTTATGACCTGGGAAGGCTACAACTACGAGGACGCAGTTCTTCTCAACGAGCGCCTCGTTCGCGACGACGTGTATACGTCGCTTCATATTGAGGAATACACCCACGACGCACGAGACACCAAGCTCGGGCCGGAGGAGATCACGCGTGAGATCTCCAACGTCGGTGAGGATGCCCTCAAGGACCTGAACGCAGAGGGTATCGTAAAGAAGGGTACCGAGGTGCGCGCAGGTGACATTCTGGTCGGTAAGATCACCCCGAAGGGTGAGACCGAGCTGACCGCAGAGGAAAGATTGCTCCGTGCCATTTTCGGCGAAAAGGCAAGAGAGGTGCGTGATACCTCGCTCCGTCTGCCTCACGGCGAAAGCGGCATTGTTGTTGACGTAAAGGTCTTCTCGCACGAAAACGGCGACGAGCTGCCTGCAGGCGTCAATAAGCAGGTGCGCGTGTATATCGCGCAAAAGCGTAAGATCTCGGTTGGTGACAAAATGGCAGGTCGCCACGGTAACAAGGGCGTTGTTTCCCGCATTCTGCCCCCCGAGGATATGCCCTTCCTGCCCGACGGTACGCCGCTGGATATCGTGCTGAACCCCCTGGGCGTGCCTTCCCGTATGAACATCGGTCAGGTGCTTGAGGTTCACCTCGGTATCGCTGCCCGCCACCTCGGTTGGAAGATCATGACCCCCGTGTTCGACGGTGCCAACGAGAAGGATATTATGGAATGCATGCGTATGGCAGGCATGGCCCGTAAGATCCTGCCCGGCGAGAACGTGGACGGCAAGGAGCTCTTCTACGAGGTAACCGACGAGGAGGGTAAGCGAGATTACGTGCGCGTTGAGGATGACGTTCGTGCCGACGCCGATCGTATCGCGGCTCTCATTGCCGAGGGTAAGGTCAAGGTGATCGACGGTAAGACCATTCTTTACGACGGTCGCACGGGTGATCCTTTTGATAACCCCGTCACGGTCGGTATTATGTACTACCTCAAGCTCCATCACCTGGTTGACGATAAGATCCACGCCCGTGCAAACGGCCCGTACTCTCTCATTACCCAGCAGCCTCTCGGCGGTAAGGCCCAGTTCGGTGGCCAGCGCTTCGGTGAGATGGAGGTGTGGGCTCTTGAGGCATACGGCGCCGCTTACACGCTGCAGGAGATCTTGACCGTGAAGTCTGACGATATCACGGGTCGCCGCCGCGCATACGAGGCGATCATCAAGGGTCAGAATATCCCCACGCCCGGCGTGCCCGAGTCCTTCAAGGTGCTTGTGAAGGAGCTGCAGGCGCTTGCACTTGATGTGCGTGTGCTTGACCAGGAGGGTGAGGAGATTCAGCTCTCCACGCTCTGCAACGACGAGGAGCCCATGCCCTATTCCAATAAGGCAGAGCTCGCCGCCATTGACGAGGCACTTGGTGAAAACGGTCTGGAAGAGGGCGACCTCAGCGACCTCACCATTGAGGATGAGAACGGCGACGTGATCGACGAGACCTACGGTCTTGACGATGATGCCGACGACAACTATAACGACGATTATAACGATTAATGGAGGAGAGACGAATCATGGCAAATAAAGAATTTAATTCGATCAAAATCGGTCTCGCTTCCCCCGAAATGATCCGCGAGTGGTCCTACGGCGAGGTAACCAAGCCCGAGACCATCAACTACCGCACGCTCAAGGCAGAGGCCGGCGGCCTCTTCTGCGAGCGCATCTTTGGCCCGACCAAGGATGGCGCTTGTATGTGCGGCAAGTATAAAAACTCTCACATTAACTCTCTGCCGCGCGACCGCGTACACAAGTGCGAAAAGTGTGGCGTGGAAATCACCACCAAGAAGGTGCGCCGTGAGCGCATGGGTCACATTGAGCTGGCCTGCCCTGTGTCGCACATCTGGTATTTCAAGGCTGTGCCTTCTCGCATGGCGTTGATCCTTGACATTTCTCCCAAGCAGCTCGAGCAGGTGCTTTACTTTGCCGAGAATGTTGTGCTTGATCCCGGTCTCACCCCCCTTCAGAAGGGAACTGTTCTGACCGAGAAGGCTTACGAGGAATATCGCGAGATGTACGGCAACGAGTTCCGCGTCGGCATGGGTGCCGAGGCGGTGAAGGAGCTGCTTGCAGGCATCGATGTAGAGGCTCTGGCACAGCAGTTGAAGGATGAGCTGATGGTAGCTACCGGTCAGAAAAAGACCCGTATCATCAAGCGCCTTGAGGTAGTGGAGGCATTCCGCAAGTCGGGCAATCATCTTGATTGGATGGTGCTTGACGTACTGCCCGTGCTGCCCCCCGAAATTCGTCCCATGACGCAGCTGGACGGCGGTCGCTTTGCTTCCTCCGACCTCAACGAGCTTTACCGCCGCGTCATTGCACGTAACAACCGTCTCAAGAAGCTCATGGAGATCCACACGCCCGAGATCGTGGTGCGCAACGAGAAGCGTATGCTGCAGGAGGCTGTGGACGCGCTCATTGATAACGGCCGTCGCGGCAAGCCCGTCACCGGCCCCTCCAACCGTCAGCTCAAATCTCTTTCCGAGATGCTGCGCGGTAAGCAGGGTCGTTTCCGTCAGAACCTGCTCGGTAAGCGTGTTGACTATTCCGGCCGTTCCGTTATCGTTGTCGGCCCCAATCTGAAGATCTATCAGTGCGGTCTGCCTCGCGAAAT
>JAFTKK010000027.1 GCA_017453325.1 Clostridia bacterium | reverse complement strand
CTGTCACCGGTTTCATCGGTCTCGATGAAGAGGGGCTTTCCGCACTTCGCAGCGAGCTGGGTCTCGCTATGGATCTGGACGATCTCAAATTCCTGCAGGCTTATTTCCGCAACGAGGAAAAGCGCGATCCCACCATCACCGAGATCCGTGTGGTCGATACCTACTGGTCGGACCATTGCCGTCACACCACCTTCTCGACGCACATCGACGACGTGAAGATCGACGATCCTGCCGTCGCCAAGGCTTACGAGCGCTATCTTGCCGCCCGTGTGGAGGTATACGGTGAGGAACAGGCCGCTAAGCGTCCGCAGACCCTCATGGATCTTGCCACCATCGGCGCCAAGACGCTGAAGAAGCGCGGTCTGCTCCCCGAGCTCGATGAGAGCGAGGAGATCAACGCCTGCTCCATCCATGTGAACGCAAAGGTGAACGGCGAGGCACAGGATTGGCTCCTGATGTTCAAAAACGAAACGCACAACCACCCCACCGAGATCGAGCCCTTTGGCGGCGCGGCCACCTGTATCGGCGGCTGCATCCGTGACCCGCTGTCGGGTCGCGCTTACGTCCATCAGGCCATGCGCGTCACGGGCGGCGGTGATCCCCGTAAGGCACTCTCCGAGACCATCCCCGGCAAGCTGCCCCAGCGCAAGATCGCGCAGACCGCTGCCGCAGGCTATTCCTCCTACGGCAACCAGATCGGCCTTGCCACGGGTCACGTGGCCGAGGTCTATCACGAGGGGTATGTGGCCAAGCGTATGGAGTGCGGTGCCGTTGTCGCTGCCGCACCTGCCTCGAACGTGCGCCGTGAGCGTCCCGCCCCCGGTGACGTGATCATCCTGCTCGGCGGCCGCACGGGCCGTGACGGTATCGGCGGTGCCACCGGCTCCTCCAAGAGCCATAACATGAAGTCGCTTACCACCATGGCCTCCGAGGTACAAAAGGGCAATGCCCCCGAGGAGAGAAAGATCCAGCGTCTGTTCCGCAATGCCGAGGTCACGCGCCTGATTAAACGCTGCAACGACTTCGGCGCGGGCGGCGTATCGGTTGCCATCGGCGAGCTGGCCGACGGCCTGAAGATCGATCTTGACGCCGTACGCAAGAAGTACGACGGTCTTGACGGCACCGAGCTTGCCATTTCCGAGTCGCAGGAGCGTATGGCCGTTGTGGTCGAGGCAAAGGATGCAGACAAGTTTATCGCCTTTGCCGAAAGCGAGAACCTGGAGGCCTACCGCGTGGCGGTCGTCACCGAGCAGGCGCGTATGGTCATGACCTGGAAGGGGCAGACCATTGCCGACCTTTCCCGTGACTTCCTCAACACCAACGGTGCCGATAAGCACACCACCCTTGCCGTTGACGGCAAGGATCTTACCGTTCTTGCAAAGCCCCTTTACAAGAATCTGCGCGAGATGGCGGGCGACCTCAAAACCGCCAGCCGCCGCGGCCTTGTGGAGCGCTTTGACGGCTCGATCGGTGCGGGGTCTGTGACCATGCCCTTCGGCGGCAAGACCCAGCGCACCCCCGCGCAGTCGATGGCGGCGCTGCTGCCCGTGCTGCCCGGTGAGGAGACCGATCAGGCAAGCGTCTTTTCCTGGGCGCTTGACCCCGACCATATGTCTGTGGATCCCTACACGGGCGCTTATGCAGCCGTGTATCATTCGATGAATAAGCTGGTGGCCGCAGGCTGCCTTTACACCAAGGCATACCTCACGCTCCAGGAGTTCTTTGAAAAGCTTCGCCAGGAGCCCGGGCGTTGGGGCAAGCCCTTTGCTGCCTTGCTCGGTGCGATGGATGCACAGCTTGAGCTTGGTGCTGCCGCCATCGGCGGTAAGGACTCGATGTCGGGTACCTTCCTTGATCTCGACGTACCCCCGACGCTCATTTCCTTCGCCATTGCTCCCATCAAGGCACATAACGTGATCACCCCCGAGTTCAAGGAGGCGGGTCACCCCGTTTACCTGATTGCGCCCACCGACAAGGGTGCTGATAGCCAAAAGGCCGCATGGGAGGCCTTCCATGACCTCCACAAGGCAGGCAAGGTAAAGGCTGCCTGGGCGGTAGAAAACGGCATTGCCGAGGGCGTGATGAAGATGTCGTTCGGTAACAGCATCGGCTTCAAGTCCTGCGGTACGGTAAACGACGCTTGGTATCAACCCGCTATGTACGGCTTCCTTATTGCAGAGCTGACCGAGGATGTGAGCCTGCCCTATGCCATGAAGATCGGTGAGACCACCGCCGAGGCCGCCATTGACCTTGACGGCGACAAGGCAACCGTTTCGGAGCTTCTTGCCATCAACGAGGCCGTGCTTGAGGGCGTATATCCCACCAAGGCAGAGCCGAAGGATAAGACCGCACCTACCTTTAGCTATACCGCCGGCTCCACCGCGGCACCTGCCGTGAAGTGCGCCCGCCCCAAGGCCATCATCCCCGTGTTCCCCGGCACCAACTGTGAGTATGATTCCGCAAGAGCGCTCATGAACGCAGGTGCCGATGCCGAGATCGTGGTCATTCGCAACCTCACCGCCGATGACGTGGCAAAGAGTGTCGAAACGGTCGCCAAAAAGCTGGCCGATGCACAGATGGTCTTCATCCCCGGCGGCTTCTCGGGCGGCGACGAGCCCGATGGCTCTGCCAAGTTTATCACGGCCTTCTTCCGCAACCCTGCCGTGAAGGAGCAGGTCACGCGCCTGCTTGACACGCGCGACGACCTCATGCTCGGTATCTGTAACGGCTTCCAGGCACTCATCAAGCTCGGCCTTGTGCCCTACGGTAAGATCATGGATACCGATGCCAATTGCCCGACGCTCACCTACAATATCATCGGCCGCCACCAGTCGATGCTGGTGCGCACCCGTGTGGCCACCAACAAGTCGCCCTGGCTTGCAGGCACCTCGGTCGGTGACGTTTACACCGTGCCGATCTCGCACGGCGAGGGTCGCTTCCTTGCCTCCGACGCACTGGTGAAGGAGCTGGCCGCAAACGGTCAGATCGCAACGCAGTACGTTGACCTCGCGGGCAATCCCACCATGGATAGCGCCTTCAACCCGAACGGCTCTATTGCCGCCATTGAGGGTATCATCTCGCCCGACGGCCGCGTCCTCGGCAAGATGGGTCACAGCGAGCGTATCGGTAAGAACCTCTACCGCAATGTCCTCGGCGAATACGATATGCAGCTCTTCGCGTCCGCCGTCAAATACTTCAAGGGTTAAAAAGCGGCGCAATGCGGCGTTGCTTGCAAAAAGAACTCTGCCTCGGCAGAGTTCTTTTTTAATCTGTTCCACAGCAAAATAAAGCACAAAAGCAGCAAAAAAGTGTCTTGTTTTTTAATCTTTCCCTTGCTATAATGAAATTGCGATTTGGTTTGCAGAAGGGAGCTTGCTATGCTATCGTTACCCAAGGGCTACTATGCCGTACAAAGCAATTTTGATACCGCACCTAAAGATACTTTTACCTACAAGGGTATTACCTACAAGGCAGAGGCAGGCGTCAACCTGTTTGCCACCTGTGCTGAGGCAAATGCTGCCGCCTGCCTGGTGCCGGATACTGTGCTGGAGGGTCTTTCCTATGAGGCCTTTACCGCACCCGTTATTCTGTTTTCTGCGGGTGAGCACCCCATGGGTGTGCGCGCGGCAGATGCCGTGCTGCTCACAGGCTCGCGTATTTTCCTTGGTGAGGGCGCAGGTATTGACCCCAATATGGCCGCAACCGATCCGCTAAAGGCACCAACGCTTCATCCCGCCCGCAGCGGTGCAGGGGAGAGCGTGCTTGTCGGCGGCCACGATTATGGCAAGCTTCAAATCAAGGGCGATGCCATCATGGATACCGTGCAGCTGGATGGCTTCACCTGTCGGCGCTTCCGTTTTGCGGATTGGCGCGCTAAGGGCGATTGCCCCTGTAGCTATATCTTTCGCAATATCATACACAAAAGTCCCTGCGGTCATCCGCTTTATCTGACTGCAGCTTTGGCGGCGGATACCGCGCTGCATCGCGATGTGCTGCTGGAAAATATTCGTATTACCGATTTTTCCGATCTTGGCTACGGCGGCATTATCGCCCGTATGAATGCCGAGCGGGTTACGCTGCGCCGCGTGGTATGCAACAACACCGCGCAGGTATTCGGCTTTACCGATATCACGCGAAGCATCTCGAATTGCGCGCTGAATGCCGCTGTGACCGAGCTGACGATCGAGGACTGCTTTCTCAAGGATATCGGCAGTGAAAACGGCATTGCCACACAGTGCAATGCCGATCGCGCCGTGTGCCTTACGGTGCGCAATTCTACCCTTGTGGATGCTGCACGGGAGGGCGAGGGCTTTTTGCAGCCCCACCTTGCCAATGCGGGCTGCCGGCTGACCGTGTCGGGCTGCCGCTTTGTGGATACCCGCGGAAATCAAAACGCCATCACGGTTTTCGGTAACGGTGAAGCCGTAAAGATCACGGATTGCCGCTTTGAGGGCTTTCAACATATATGGGGCAGGGCAGCGATGCCTCCCGCAGAGGCACCCGACTGTATCGAATGCCATGAAAGCGATTGGCGCACCGCTACCGCCGATGCGCACACCGTTTTGGGTACGTCGCGCGCCGATTTTGCCGCATTGGATGCTTATTATGAGGGCTATCGCCCCTATTACGGCGATCAGCACGCCCACACGGCCTGCGGCGGCACAAGCGACGGTAAATTCCCGATGAAGGATTGGCCTGCCGCGATGGATGCGCTCCGTCTTGACTTTGCCGCGATCGTTGACCACAGACAAATGCGCGGCTTCTTTTTGCCCGAATGGGACGAGGAGCGCTTTATCATTGGCACCGAGCCCGGCACGCGGATCACCGATCTCGCCGATGCGGGCGATGACCGTATGCATTACAATATGCTCTTTCCCCACAAGTACGGTCTTGCCATGGTTTTGGCCAATTTCCCTGAGTTTGAGTTTAGCGGTGACGAGCTGACGGGCACCTTCAAATATCCCAAATTCACCAAGGAACGCTTTATGGAGCTGACGCGCTACGTGCAGTCGATCGGCGGCATGATGGTGCACCCGCACCCCAAGTCCCTGATGGGCTCGGATGATCCGCTTGATTATTATGTCGGTGAGCATATGTATCTTGAGGTCATGGTCGGCTCCTACGAGCGTCATTCCTCTATCCGCAGCTATGACCTTTGGTGTGATCTTCTGTCGCGCGGCAAGCACGTGTATGCTGCGGGCGGGTCTGATACACACGGGCAGGTCAGCAATGCCTGCGTTTCTACCTTTTATTCCAAAGAAAAATCCGGCAGGGCGTTTTTTGACCGCATGCACGCGGCCGATTATGCCGTCGGTGCGCTCGGTATGCAGATGCTCATTGACGGGCATCCCATGGGCGCGGAGATCCCGTATCGCGCGGGGCTGACGCTGACCCTCCGCGTCGGTGACTTCTTTGCCCCCGCCTTTCGCGAGGATACCGCCTATGAGCTGCGTGTTTATACCGACAGGGGACTGGCATACGCCTCCATGTTTAACGGCCGAATGCCGCAATATCTCTCACTTGCGGTAGAGCCGCGCGCCTTTTACCGTGCCGAGGTCGTGGATCTCACGCACGGCGGCTTCCGCATCGCCGTCGGCAACCCCATTTGGCTTGATCGGCAAGAAAATAAAGAAGTGAAAGAAGGAGAATGATCATGCCCTTTTGTACCTGTCCGCGCGTAAAACGCGCCAATGAGAGTGGCGGTAACTACCGCTTCGGTAAGCTGTGTGTGTTTACCGTAGGCAACAGCGAAGATCGTCTTGCGCGTACCCTGCGTGTGCTGCAGCCCGATATCCCCGTGGAGGCGGTTGCACGTGAGGATGCCAACGTCTTGCTGTCGGTGGCAAGCGTATACGCCGCAAAAAATGAATATTGCTATATCCGCATCACCGAAAGCGGTCTTGAAATTCGCGCCCGTGACGAAATGGGTGTGCGCAATGCCGCCGCTATTCTTGCGCAGCTCGTGCGCCGTGACGGAGATACCTTCACGCTGCCCTGCGGCAGCGTAGAGGACTGGCCCGATGCCTCCTACCGTGCCATGATGCTCGAAAGCTCGGGGCGCTCTTGGTTGTCTATGGAGAGCATTTACCGCTATATCTACGAGATGGCGCTCGCGCGCATGAACGTGCTGCAGTTCCACTTTATGGAGGGCCCCGGCTGCACCGTGCAGCTTGATAGCTACCCCGAGCTTTGGGGATACGGTGAAAATAACCTCAAATACACCAAAGAGGAAATACGGCAAATGATCGCCTATGCCGCCGAGCTCGGTATTTCGGTCACGCCCTTTGTGGAGGTCCTGTCGCATACCGTTGACTTTGCCGTAAAGGCAGGCATCTGCTGCGAGGGTGACACGCCCGAGCATATGTTTGCCGTGTGCGTGGGACGCGAGGAGACCTTTGAAAGAATTGAGGTGCTGCTCCGTGAGGTGGCTGAGCTTTTCCCCGATCCCGTGCTGCATATCGGGGCAGATGAATACGATATGTCGGCGGTCACACCCAAAAAAGCGCATTGGCTGGAATGTCCCCATTGCCGTAAGATGATGCGTAAAAAGGGCTTCACCACCCTGCGCGAGGTCTTTCTTTATGCCGTGGAGCGTGTGAACCGTATTGTCAATCAGCTTGGCAAGGTGACCATGCTTTGGAACGCCGATCTTGAGCCGGGTAAGCTCCCCGCAGAATTTGAGCGCAATATGGTGATCCATTTCTACCGTAACGAGAACTCGCTCGGCAGCGAAAAGATCTTCTGCCTGCACCCGAACGGCTACGTGGAGGATGGCTTTGCCGTGCTCAACTCTCATTACCATGATACCTATATGGATTTTGCCAAATATTTCAATCCCGATAAGCTCTCGGAGTGGAGCTATCTCGGCACGCCGCGCGTGGCGCCCGAAAATCACGCAGCCGTGATCGGCGGCTGCTGCTGCGCGTGGGATGAGCACGAGCACTTTGTGCGTACCATCTCGCCGGCCATTATGCTGTTTGCCGACCGCGTGTGGAACGCCGATACCCCCACACGCTATGACCGCAAATGGGCGCTGCTGATCACCCGCCTGCTGTTTGACGGTAAGCTGCCCGACGATATGAACGCCTTTGACGTGGTGGGACACGTGCTGCCGCCCTCCAAGGAAAACGAATATTTCAACAAGCGCCTGCTGACCGCCCCCTCAATCGAGATGGAGCGCATCAAGGCGGCGCTCACACCCCTTGCCGCCGAGGGGCATTTGCTGGCAAAGGCGTTTTTGCCCGTGTGTGATGCGGCTATCGCCGCGCGTCGCGAGCAGGAGGCAACCACCGCCCTTCGCCGCGACAGAGAGGAATTTGACGGCTGAGCCCACGACTTGCCTTGCTTTTTGCAATATGGCTTCTACCAAAAAGAACTCTGCCAAGCAGAGTTCTTTTTTATTGGCTAGGGCTTCGGTATAGCTTTTGATACTCCCTTGGTGTCATGCCGTAGCGCTCTTTAAATTTTTGTATGAAGTAGGAAACGTACTCAAAGCCGCACGCCATGGCGATGGCCGAAACCGATTTTTCTCCCCGCAGCAGCATTTTCTGCACGTGCTGCAGGCGCATTTCAAGGAGATATTCGCGAAAGGACTTGCCCGTAAGGCGCCCGAAAAATCTCGAAAAGCCGTAGTAATCCATGCCGCAATGCGCGGCTGCGTCCTTCATGGAGATGCTATACGGATAGTTTTCCTGTAAATATTGCAGCACACGGTGCAGCTTTTGCGCGCCGTAGGCGTCGATCTCCCCCTCGGCGGGGGCAGGTGTGGCGGTGCTCTCGCAAGCACGTACCAAACGCACGTAAAGCGAGATCAGCGCACCGCGCAGCGCAAGCTCCGCGCCCCGTTGTTGCGCGCGGTGCTCAGCTAAAATCTCACGCAGGAGCGCGGCCAGCGCATCGGTTTGTGCCTCGCCCGCGGGAAAGAGATAGTAGGGCGCCGTGTAGCACGGTGCCATCAAAAGGCAATCCACGTCCGAGGCCGTTGTTTCCATTGGGTAAAGAAAGAGGGGAGAGAATTTTACCACAATGCTTTGCATGACCCCCGCGTCTGCCTGCAGGGTGGTGGCGTGTACCGTGTGTGGCGGAAAAAAGATAACGTCTCCCACGCCGAGCGTGACGGGCGGCAGGTCGGGCACGTGGCAGGTCAGCGCCCCCTCGGTTACCATCAGCGTTTCGTAGTAGGAGTGGGTGTGAAGCAGGGGCCTTTCGCCCGTGCTGCCCTGATGGCGGTTTGCAAAAATATCGTATGATTTTTTCGCCCCTCGCGCATCCAGCTCGCTTTCGGCCATCACCGCATATGTCATAAAAACACCCCCTTTTCACCCCTTATTATATCTCCTTGCGACCGAAAAATCAAGAGAAAGTGTATGCTCGGTGAAAAATCTTTTGCAAAATATTGATATGATGCGCACAAAAAAACAATAGCAATCATATAGCGTATGTGCTACAATGAAAATATCAAAACGGAGGTGCGAGGCAATGAGACAGGAAATGAAAAAATGGACGCTATGCGTGGGGGACAGTCAATACGCTTGCGAGGTGCCCTGCTCGTATTACGGGGTGCTGCTGCAAAACGGCCTGATCAAGGACCCTTATTGGCGCGATCAGGAAAAGCTGATCAAGGCCAAATGGGGGGACGACTGCGTCTTCAAGACCGTATTTTCGGTGGAGGATGCGTTTCTTTGCAAGGGCGTGCAGGAGCTTGTGTTTGAGGGCATTGATACGCTCTCTGCCATCTATCTCAACGGCTGCCTGCTCGGAAAGACCGACAATATGCACCGCACCTGGCGCTTTGACGTGCGCGGCAGGCTTCGCGCGGGGGAAAACACGCTGACGGTGGAAATTTCCTCGGCGGTGACGTATTTTCGGGAAAAGAACCGCCTGCATCCCCTGAAAGGCAACGGCGATACCATCCCCGGCTTTGCACATATCCGCAAGGCTTACTATATGTCGGGCTGGGATTGGGGCCCGACGCTGCCCGATATGGGTATTTGGCGTCCTGTGTATCTTCTCGGGTGCGATGCACGCATTACCGATGTGGAGATCCGTCAGCAGCACCGCCCAGACGGGTGCGTGACGGTTTGCTGCAGGAGCGAGATCGAGGGGGAGGGGGAGCTTAGCACCGAAACCGTGATTTTCGATGAGGATGGCCGCGCGTTTCCCGCCATAAGACACCGGGATGCCGACGTCGTCACGCTCACCGAGCCAAAGCTCTGGTGGCCGAACGGCTACGGCGCGCAGCCGCTGTATACCGTGGTGGTGAAGCTGATGCGGGGCGATATTGAGGTTGACCGTATGACCAAAAAAATCGGCCTGCGCACCGTCACCGTCAGCCAGGAGCCCGATGAGTGGGGCAAGGAGTTTTGCTTCCTTGTCAACGGCGAAAAAATTTTTGCCATGGGTGCCAACTACATCCCCGAGGAAAATTTCCTCGCCCGCCGATCTCCCGAAAAGACCGAGGCGCTTGTGCGTCGCGCTGCCGAGGCAAACTTTAACATCCTGCGCGTGTGGGGCGGCGGCTTTTATCCCGATGATTGGTTTTACGAGCTCTGCGACCGCTACGGCCTGCTTGTGTGGCAGGATTTCATGTTCGCGTGCAATATGGTGTACCTCACCGAGGAGCTGGAGCACACGGTCAAGGCCGAGTGCATTGATAATCTGAAGCGCATCCGTCACCACGCCTCGCTTGCGTTGCTTTGCGGCAATAATGAGAACGAGGAATTTCTCGTCGGGTATCTGAAAAGCTCCTCCATGGAGCTCGAAAAGGCCGACTATCTGCGTCTGTTTTGCCACATTCTGCCCGACCTTTGCGCCACCTATGCGCCCGACACCTTTTACTGGTCCTCGTCGCCCTCCTCGGGCACGCCCTTTTTCAACCACGCCGACGATAACGTGGGTGACCGCCATATCTGGACGGTGTGGAGTGGCCTCAAGAGAATCGAGCAATACAAAACCTATTTTACGCGCTTTTGCTCGGAGTTCGGATTTGAATCCCTGCCCGATCTCAAAACGGTGGAGAGCTTTACAACTCCCGCCGACCGCAACCTCTTTTCCCCCGTGATGGAGCATCACCAAAAGCACAAAAACGGCAACGGCAAGCTGATGTACTACATCGCGCAGTATTACGATTATCCCACCGATTTCGAGCGCTTGATCCTTGCCACGCAGCTGATGCAGGAGCGCGCGATCGCCACCGCCGTGGAGCATTTCCGCCGTCACCGCGGGCGTTGCATGGGCGCGATCTACTGGCAGCTCAATGACTGCTGGCCTGTGGCCTCCTGGTCCTCGATCGACTACTGCGGCACGCCCAAGGCGCTTTACCATGCCGCCAAGCGCTTCTTTGCCCCCGTGCTGCTCTCGGCCAACGAAACCGCAGAGGGCTACACGCTCCATGCTTCAAACGAGCAGCGCGAGGCCTTCGTCGGCACGCTCGTGTGGCGGTTGGTGGACACACATCTTCGCACCGTTTGGGAAAAGCGCAAAGGCGTATCGGTGCCCCGCCTTTCGGCGCGAGAGCTCGCTGCCATAGATAAGGCCGAAATTCCGCAGGAGCTGGCAAATAGCAGCGTGCTCGTGTTCGAGCTTTATAGCGAAACGGGCGAGCTTGTCTTTAGCGGCAACACGCTTTTCGTGACGCCAAAGCACTTCCGCTATCCCGCGCCCGACCTGCAATTTACCGCAACGCCCGCAGGTGAGGGTGTGTTTACCCTATCTGTAAAGAGCAGCACTCTTGCAAGAAAGGTCAAGCTGATCTTTGAGGGCATTGAGGCAGAGGCAAGTGAGCAGTATTTTGATCTGACCGACGCCACCCCGCGCAGCATCACCGTGCGTGTTTCCTCGCCCGACATGAGCGCTAAGGCGCTGCTGGCTTCTCTGCGCACGCTCAGCGAAGCCGATCTTTGCTACGCCAATGCATGATCATAACCCCGTCGCCGCCGCGAAAAAAATTCGCGGCGGCGCTACTTGATTCTACTGCCTTTTTGGTTTATAATGAGGTTGCATCTCGTTGCAAAGGAGATATGTCATGAAACGCTTAACGGTAGATTTTTCGGCAGATTCACAAGGTAAGGTAAGACCGCTGCACGGTGTCAATTCCGGCCCCATGACCAAGGTGTTTACCTATGATGCACGGCCGCAGTTTCGGGAGGCGGGCTTTCCGTTTGCCCGTTTGCATGACGTGGAATATCCTTACGGCTCGGGCGAGTTTGTGGATATTCCTTGCATTTTCAGAGATTTTGATGCCGATGAGACCAACCCCGAAAATTATAGCTTCGGCCTCACGGACGAGTATTTGAAGGCCTGCGTCGAGGTGGGGGCAGAGCCGCTTTTCCGTCTCGGTGTGTCGATCGAGCACGCGCCCGTCAAGCGCCATATCTTTCCCCCGAAGGATTTTGCCAAATGGGCGCGCATCTGCGAGCATATCATCCGCCATTATACGGAAGGATGGGCGAACGGCTTTCATTGGAGCATCCGTTACTGGGAGATCTGGAACGAGGCCGACGGCGCCGGCGGCTTTCAATGGCAGGGAACACCCGAGGAATTTTATGAGCTTTACTGCGTGGCCGCCACGCATTTAAAGGCGTGTTTCCCGCACCTGAAGATCGGCGGCTGCGGCTGGACGAAGGCGCATAGCCCGTATATGGAAAACTTTTTCAAGTACATCACGGCAAAGCCTTGGCGCGTGCCGCTTGATTTTTATTCCTGGCACCGCTATTATGCGGAGCTTTCCTCCCTTGCGGAGCACGCAAGGCTGGCGGAGGACCTGCTTGTCCGCTACGGCTACGCCGAGGCAGAGAGCGTGTTTGACGAGTGGAATTATATGGAGGACTGGCGTGACCAGCCCGCCAGCTACGTGAAGCTGAAAAGCCATATCGGCGCCGCCCACTGTGCCGCCACGCTTGCCTTTATGCAAAGCAGCACCAATATTCAAATTGCCAACTATTTTGAGGCTGACGTCGTCAAGGAATGGTGCGGACTTTTCGAGGTTGATAAAATGTGCATCGGTGTGCACGGGAAGGCTACGGTGCGCCCCCTAAAGCCCTTTTATGCCTTCAAGGCGTTCCATGCGCTCTACCAAATGGGCGAGGCGCTGCCCGTGCTGACCGAGGGCAGAGAGTTTTACGCCACCGCTGCCAAGGGCAACGGCGAGGTGGGGCTGCTGGTTGCCAACTACGAGGAGGAGGGAACCGATCTCACGCTTGATTTGCGAGGGCTTGGCGGTCGCACGCTTGAAGTGAGATTGGTAGACCGTACGCATGATTTTGAGCGCGTGATGCAGGTAACGGCAAGCGATGGCCTGCAGCTGACCCTGCCCCTGCAGGGCTACAGTTTCCTTTACGTTGGTAGCCGCAGGGCTTGTGTTTGATTCCGCTACGGCTACGTTGCCGGGGGAGGCCGAGACCTTCACCGACATCCTGCGCCGTCTGCTTCGCGACGGAAAAATGGGATAGATCACCGCGGCATGCAGACTACCGTCAAAATAAGTAGGGGAGGGGCTTGCCCCTCCCTTGCTTGGTTCTAAAATCCCCGTAAAATTCACGCAAAAAACATTGACAAAACGGCGGTTTTCATATACCATTATAGTATAAAATCGTAAGGAGACCGCTATGGAAAATATTGTTTTGCAATCTCTCAAATCGCGCCGCAGCGTGCGCGCCTATAAACCCGATCAGATCACACAGACCGAGCTTGCCGCCGTGCTTGAGGCGGGCACCTATGCCGCCACGGGCAGAAACAAGCAATCTCCCATTATTGTTGCCGTGCAGGATCCCGCCGCGCGTGAGCAGCTGCGCCGCATGAATGCCGCCGTGATGGGCAACCCCGATATGGACCCCTTTTACGGTGCGCCCACCGTGCTGGTTGTGCTGGCCGATCCCGCTGTTTCCACACACGTGGAGGACGGCGCGCTGGTGTTGGGTAACCTCATGAACGCCGCACATGCCGTGGGGCTTGCCTCTTGTTGGATCCATCGCGCGAGGGAGGAGTTTGAAAGCAAGGAAGGAAAGGCGCTTCTTGCGAAATGGGGCATTGAGGGGGAGTATGTCGGCATCGGGCATCTTGCACTCGGCTATGCCGCAGCCGACCTGCCTGCCGCCGCACCTCGTAAAGCGCATTATATTTACCGTGTGTGAGGTGCCGCTATGATTTTGTACGAAGGTAGACCAACCGACTGTGCCGCGCGCACCGAAAGGGAGCTTGGCGCTTACGACTTTTTAGATGCGCTCGGCGTTGCGTATCACCGCATTGACCACGAGCCCGCCATGACCATGGCGGTGTGCGAGGAGATCGACGTGGCACTTTCGGCCACGATCTGTAAAAATCTGTTTTTAACCAACCGACAGGGCACCGCGTTTTATCTTCTCATGATGCCTGGCGACAAGCCCTTTAAAACCAAGGATCTCTCGGCGCAGCTCGGCACGGCGCGCCTTTCGTTCGGTTCCGCCGAAAAAATGGAGGAGCTGCTTCACACCGCCCCCGGCTCTGCGAGCGTTCTCGGCCTTATGCACGACCGCGAAAACGCCGTGCAGCTCGTCATTGACCGCGAGGTGCTTGCGGGCGAGTTTGTCGGGTGCCATCCGCTTGTAAATACGTCGAGCCTGCGGCTGCGCACCGCTGACCTCACACAAAAGATCCTGCAAGCGTTGCACCATACCCCTACCGTGGTCGATCTGCCGCGCTACGCGGAGGTGTAATCAGCATCCCCTTGCCATGCGCAACACGGGTGGAGCAAGCCCCCTCCCGAAGGGAGCCATGGGAAGACGGTGCGAACAGGGGGGAGAGGCATGATGATAGCATGTTTCTTGTAGGGGAGGGCCTTGTGTCCTCCCGTTCTGACAGATTAAAACCGTTATTTTCGGGAGGAGCAAGCCCCTCCCCTACTGTGGGTGGGGGAGTGCGAACGCCCCCGCAGACATGCCCCAAAATCTTGAAAGGAGAACCCCGTGCAATTTGTTGTAAATGAAGCCGAAAACGGCAAAACGGTACGCGATTTTTTGAAATTGCACGGTGTTTCCGCCGCGCTGACAGCGCGCCTTAAGCGCATGGATCACGGCATCCTGCAAAACGGCACGCGCGTGACGGTGCGCGCCGTGCTGCAAACGGGTGACGTCCTTTCCCTTGCCATTGAGGATGAGGCAGCAAACGAAAAGATACTGCCGTTTGCCACCGAGGTGGAGGCGATTTTGGAAACCGAGGAGCTTGCGGTCTTTAACAAGCCGCCCTTCATGCCAACCCACCCCTCGCACGGCCACTTTGACGATACGCTTGCCAATGCGCTGGTTTGGCGCTACCGTGACACGCTGCCGCATTTTCGCCCGCGCTTTGTCAACCGCCTTGACCGCAATACCTCGGGCGCGGTGCTGGTGGCCAAGCACGCGCACGCTGCCGCAAGGCTTTCGAGGGCTATGGCGGCAGGTGAGATCAAAAAAACATATTTTGCCGTGCTTTCGGGCATCATAAGTGCCGAAACGGTGTTAAAAACGGGCATTCGCCGCCGTGAGGAGAGCATCATTTTCCGCGAGGTCTGCGCGCCCCATGAGGGCGACCTTGCCATCACGCGCTTGCGCCCGTTGCTCGCGCGAAACGGTCACACCCTGGTGGAGCTGACCCCCGAGACGGGGCGCACGCATCAGCTTCGCGTGCATATGGCGCACCTCGGTGCGCCCATTGTGGGGGATGATCTCTACGGCACCGCGTGTGATGCCATCTCGCGTCATGCGCTCCATGCGGCAACGCTTACCTTTCCCGCGCTCGAAAGTGGCGAAACGGTGTGCGTTTCGGCTGCAGTACCGCCCGATATGCGGGCGCTGATCGCGATGCTTTTCGGAGAGGAGGGAATTGCACTTGTCGAGTTCTGAGCAAGCATCAAAAAAACGCCTGCTGCCGCTGTATACATGGATACTGTACGGCATTTTGGCGCTTTCACTTGTGATCTATGCGGTCGCCGCCCTTGCGGCGCCCTTTGCCACTTGGTTTAACGGTACCGTGGGCGCCTTTGCGCGCGCTTTTCTTGCCGCACTGACCTCGTGGCTGCCGTTTTCTTTGGCGGAAATGCTGATCTACTGCCTGCCCGTCATCATTGCCATTGTTGCCGTGTTTGCTTGGCGGCATTGCGGCACGTGGCGGGAAATGTTGCGGTATCTCGCTTCCTTTATTGCGGTCTGCAGCCTTTTGTTCAGTATTTTTGTCTTTACCCTCGGCACGGGCTACCACACCGAAACGCTGGACCGTCGCCTGGGACTTGAGACGGGCGGCGTGAGCGTCGGGGAGCTGAAAAGCACCGCGCTGCTGCTTGCCGAGCAGGTCAACGAGGCGGCGCTTGAGGTCAGCTTCGGGGAGGACGGCTTTTCGGTCATGCCCTACGACATTGATACCATGAACGCCCATATTCTCGATGCCTACCGCCGCGTGTCGGCCGAGTACGGCTTCGTGCAGGAGCTGCAAAGCCGCGTTAAGCCCGTGCTGGCAAGCCGCGCCATGTCCTATACCCACATCACGGGCGTTTACACCTATTTCACGGGTGAGGCCAACATCAACGTGCATTTTCCCGATTATACCGTGCCGTTTACCGCCGCACACGAGCTGGCGCACCAGCGCGGCATTGCGCGCGAGAATGAGGCCAATTTTGTGGCGTTTCTCGCAACCGTCATGGCCGATGACCCCTATATCCGCTATTCCGCCTATCTCAATCTTTACGAATACGTGGCAAACGCGCTGTGGCAGGCTGACCGTGAGGCCTACCGCGAGGTGCTCGCCACCCTCTCGCCCGCCGTTCTTGGCGAGCTGCGCGCCTACGCCGCCTTTTTTGAGCAGTTTGAGGATTCGGTTGCTGCCGATATCTCGGAAACGGTAAATGATACCTACCTCAAGGTGCACGGCAACGAAGCGGGTATCGCTTCCTACGGCCTGGTGGTGGAGCTTGCGGTGGCCTATTATCGCGAATAAGGTGTCGCGTCATTCGCGCAGACCAAAAACACACGAAACAAATAAAAAATGAAGCCGCTTTTGCTATCAAATATCGATAGTATAAGCGGCTTTTTTTGCTTTATCGGGGTGCCTTACCCGAGGACTCGCGCGCGATAAAGGTGGCGGGGAACACGATCTCCTCGCGCGTGCTGTAATACTGATTTTTGATCTTTTTGAGGATCAGCTCCACCGCCGTGCGGCAGGCCTCCTCGGCGTATACGTGAATGCTGGTAAGCGAGGTCGAAAAGTAGGGTGCGACGGGAATATCGTCCATGCCGATCACCGAAACATCCTCGGGTACGCGCACACCGTGAGCGCGGAAATAGCGAATGATGCCAATGGCAATATGGTCGTAGGCGGTGATGATGGCGGTGGGCAGCTTGCCCTCCTTCAGCCACGCCGCCGCGAGCTCCTCGCCTGCGCGCTCAAAGCGCGTTTTGGCGATTTTGATGTGCTCTTGCTTGATGGGCAGGCCAAGGCGGCGCATGGCGTCGCAAACGTGCTCCTGCTTGGCGCTTGTCAGCTGCTCGCCCGCAAAGCCGATCACGGTGTGCCCCTGCTCCTTCAAATATCGCACACAATCCTCAATGGCCTGATAAAAATCAAGTATGACGTTGTCTACGTTTTTTTGCTTGACGCGGGTAAAGGCCACGGCGGGCGTGTGCCCCGCGTTGTTGACCTTTCCTCTCGGGTCTACCAAAATGATGCCGTCCGCGCGCGCATAGGAGGCGTAATAATCAAAAAGCTCTCTTGTGCGCGTGGCGTTGAAATCGGTGGTGCTTGCCACCATCACGCCGCCCGCGGCGGTGATCTCGCGGTCGAGCAGGGCGCCGATGGCGCCGTAATGCTCACTTACCAGCTCAGGCAGCAGCACGGCAATGATGTGCTTTGGAAATTTGTTCTTGTTGTAGCGGTCAAAGCAGCCGTTTTTGCGCGCAATGGCAAAAATGCGCTCGCGTGTTTCGGGGCTGATCTCGCGGCTGCCCGAGAAGGCCTTTGATACCGTGGAGACCGAGACGCCCGCCTCCTTGGCAATTGCTTGCAGATTCATGTTATCACCTCTTGTCTTAGGATAGCACACCGCGCGCCGCTTTTCAAGTGCTTTTGGTGCAGTTACGAAAAATTTTCGTAACGCGGGCGATTGACAAGCACGCCTCGCGCGCGTATAATGAGAGTTAGGAAAGAGTGAATAATGAGAACTCGTCTAAGGACATGAAAAGGAGAACCGACTATGAACGTTCAAAACCGTATAACCGTTGATTTCGCCAAGACCTGCGGCCCCGTGAAGCCCATGCACAGCGTCAATAACGGTCCCGTGTATAAATTTGCCGCCGACCAGCGCATCACCAATCTTGATGCCTTCCGCGACGCGGGCATTCCGTACGCACGCACGCACGACGCCTCCTTTTACTCGACCTACGGCGGCGAGCATATTGTGGACGTAAATATGATCTTTACCGATTTTGATGCCGACCCCACCGACCCCGCCTCCTACGATTTTCAGCTGACCGACGAATATTTGCGCGTCATGGAGCTGGCGGGCACGAAGTGCTATTACCGTCTCGGCTCTAAGATCGAGCATTGGAGCAAGAAGTATAACACCCTGCCCCCGAAGGATTTTCACAAGTGGGCGGTGGTCTGTGAGCACATCATCCGCCACTATACCGAGGGGTGGGCGAACGGCTACCACATGGATATCGAGTATTGGGAGATCTGGAACGAGCCCGATCTCGACCCCGACGACAGCACGCACAAGCGCTGCTGGGGCGGCACGGCCAAGCAGTTTTACGAGCTGTTCGTGATCACCTTCAAGCACCTCAAGGCCTGCTTCCCGCACTTAAAGATCGGCGGCCCTGCCGTTTCCTCGATCAAGCCCGAATGGATGAAGGGCTTTTTTGAGGCGCTCGGCGACCTCCGCCCCGATTTCTTCTCCTGGCACGTTTACGGCGCTACGGTTGAGAAGGTGCAGCAAAAGATCCGCCAGGCAAGAGAGCTGCTCGATGCCTACGGCTTTACCGAATGTGAGAGCATCCTCAACGAGTGGAACTACGTGAAGGGCTGGCATGACGATGAGTGGATCTATTCCCTGAAAATGGAAAAGGGCCTCAAGGGCGCGGCCTTTATTGCTGCCACTATGCTGATGAGCCAGTATGAGCCGCTTGACAACCTCATGTTTTACGATGCGCGCCCCTGCGGCATGAACAGTATGTTCTGCACCGACTTCGTCAATGAAAAGCTCAAGGGCTATTATCCCTTCTGGATGTTCAACAAGCTCTATACCCAGGAGGCTGCCGTACCGGTTTCGACCGAGGGCGAGTGCGTATGGGCTGCTGCTGCGCGCGGCGAGGAGCAAAACGTGATGCTCTCCTATTTTGACGATAATGACGACGCCCCCGCCCGCGAGGTGAAGGTGGAGTTCAAAAACGTGAAAAACGACAAGGGCGTGCGCCTTTCCTACTATTGTCTGGACGGGGAGCACGACGCCACTGTGGTGCGCGAGGAGATCTTTACCGCCACCGAATTTGCGGCTTATCTCACCATGCCCCTTTGCAGCACCTGGCTGCTGCGCGTGACGCCCCTTGAATAAGCTAAACAAAACCACGCGTAAAACGCGTGGTATGCACCAGCCCTAAAAGGGCAGATTGCTAGCGAGCATCTCAAGATGCATCGAATAAATTCCAATCGCGCCAAAAGCACCACAGCTGAAAATTCAGCTAATCAGCCTTCTCCT
>JAFTKK010000026.1 GCA_017453325.1 Clostridia bacterium | reverse complement strand
TGACGGTGTTAGGTATTATTTTCGGGCGGAGCAAGCCCCCCCCCTACGGGGGAGGTGCGAACAGGGTGCGGGGGAGGTGAAAAGAGGGTGCGAGGCGGGCGATAACGGACCGTCGGGGACGCCGGTCCCTACGGGTTTGTGCAAACAGGGTGTGGGGGAACCGCCCGATTTAATGTAGGGGAGGGCCTTGTGTCCTCCCGAAAGCAACGATGAAGAACCAACGAACGGGAGGACCAAGGCCCTCCCCTACGAGGAAGGGGTGTGCGAACAGGGTGCGGGGGAGAAGTGAGGATTTTTGGCGGTGGGTGTTCTTGACAAGTGTGCGGGGAGGGGGTATAATAATAGTAACAACATGATGGGAGGTTTATATGGCGAAGAGTATTGAACGGTATGCGAAAAAGGGACTGAAGCGGCTACATACGGCGACAAAGGTGCTGATGGTGCTGACGCTCGCGGTGGGCATTTTGATTGGTGCTGCGGCGTGTCTTGTTTTGTCGCGTGAGGACCGTTTCCAATTGCGTGGGGAGACCCATTTTGCACTTGACGTGGCAGAGGAGGGCTCGGTTTACCATTACGTGGAGGACGGTGTGGAGGCGGTTTGCTTTGGGCGTGACGTTGGCGACAAGCTACACGTGGAGACGGCGCTCGAAAAGGACGCCGACGGGCGATATGTGATCCCGACGGACAGGGAGGGTGTTTACACGATTACTTATACGGTGGATTGCCTGAAATTCGGCGAAAACGCGCCGAACGGCGTGATCAAGCGCATTCGCGTATTTACCGTAACGGCGGCAGAGGAGGACGGACGCAATGGCTAAGAGAAGCAAGCAATTTTCAGCACCGCTGACGGTCTTTTTGTGCGTTTTGACCCTCGTTTTGGGTCTTGCGGTCGGCGTTTTGGGCGCGGCTACCTACGGTGCGCTCAGCTTTACGAGCGATGAGACGCCGCCTGCGCTTGTGTCGGGGGATCTACAGATCCATTTCCTCGAGCTTGGCAACAAATACACGGGCGATTGTACCTACATCAAGGCGGGGGACGTGGATATTCTTATTGACGCGGGATCGCGTTCCTCCAGCGTGCCCGTGATCGCGGAATACATCAACCAATACGTGACGGACGGGAAGCTTGAATACGTGATCGTGACGCACGCGCACCAAGACCATTATGCGGGCTTTGCGGTGAGCGAGGGCAGCATTTTTGACCTTTACGAGTGCGAGGTGATCATTGATTTTGCCATGACCAACCAGACGGCCACGGACAGCAACATGTACGGCAGGTATCTTGCCGAGCGTGATGCAGAGATCGCTGCGGGTGCCACGCATTACACGGCGGCAGAGTGCCGCGAGAACGGCAAGTATCTCTTTGAGCTCGGCAACGGCGCGGCGATGGAGATCCTTGACAGCTATTATTACTACAACGAGGCGCCTTCCGAGAACGATTATTCGGTCTGCACGCTCTTTAGCTACGGCGAGTACCGTTACCTCTTTACGGGTGACCTTGAGGAGGATGGCGAGGAATATCTGGTAGAGATGAACGAGCTGCCGCAGGTGACACTTTACAAGGCGGGGCATCACGGCTCTAAAACGTCTTCCTCCGAGACATTGCTTTCGGTCATTCAGCCCGAGTACGTGTGTGTTTGCTGCTGCTGCGGCAGCTCGGAATACACCGACACCGATGCCAATCAGTTTCCCACGCAGGCGTTTATCGACCGCGTGGCGGCTTATACCGACAAGGTTTACGTGACCTCGCGTTGCATTGATTACGATGCGGGCACGTTTGCTTCGATGAACGGCAACATCACCGTGGTGAGCGACAAGACCGGCGTGCGCGTGGTGTGCGGCAGCGGTGACAGCCGCGTTCTGAAGGAATGGGAGTGGTTCCGCGAGCACAGAACCTGCCCCGATGCGTGGAAGTGACACGCGGTGACGCGGTGTTTGTGTGAGTTTGATGATATGTTTTTACGGGCGACCTTCGGGTCGCCCGTTTTAGCGTGGGGCAAGCATTTCGCGTCGTTTCACCCCGTTTTACGGGTGTGCCGGTTTCTACGGGGGGAGTGCGAACAGGGTGCGAAAAGAGATGGGGAGTGCGAGGGGGGGAAGTTGCGCGGGCTCCTTCAGTCGCCTACGGCGGTACATTGCGATGTTTGCGTAGCAAACTCGACGCGCTGCCATGCAGCGCAGATCCCATCCCGGAGGGAGCCAAGGCGGAGTGCGAACAGGGTGCGTAAGGGGGGGAACGGACATGTTGTTTCAACCGTTTTACGGGTGTGCCTGTCCCTACGGAGAAGAACGGACAGTCGGGGACGCCTGTCCCTACGGGGAAGAAATGCGCGAACAGGGTGCGAGAAAAAGAACCCCGCCCCGTCACGGGTGTGACGGGGCGGGGTGTTGTGGGGCGCTTGGCGCCTGTTTCATACGGTTTCGGGGGATTTTGGCTCGATGGCCTTGAAGACCGATTCGGGGGTCTCGCAGATGGTGAAGTCGTTTGCGACCTCGGGCGAGATGAAGGATTTGAGAATATAGGCGCCGATCACGCCAAGAAGGCTATCCCAGTAGCCGTTGATATTATAAAGGACGATGGGCTTATCGTGTCTGCCGAGAATTTTGAGGGTCAGGATCTGGAAAAATTCATCCAGCGTGCCAAGGCCGCCGGGGGTGATGATAAAGGCGTCGGCCTTTTCCTCCATGATGGTCTTGCGCTCGGCCATGGTTTCGGTGGCGATCAGCTCGGTGCAGAGCGTGCTGACGGGTTCGAGCGTATGCATAAAGTGCGGCGTGACACCGATGATTCGGCCGTTTTCCGCGTACATGCCGCGTGCGGCGGCGCCCATCAGACCCGTGGAGCCTGCGCCGAAGACCATGGTGTGTCCGCGCTTGGCAATGGCGCGGCCAAGGGCTTCTACGCCGTCAAGATAGGCGCGGTCAATACGATCACTGGCGGAGCCGTAAAGTGTGATATTCATAAATTCTCCTTTCTGCTGCGCGTGCAGTTACGTGGGGATGCTATTATATTATGTGTCGCTTTGAGACTTATGTTCAAAGTGCGCGGCCAGCTCCTGCTTTTCCTGCAGGCCGCCCAGGCGGATCAGCTCTTGCTTTTTCTTTTCCTCGCTCATCCAAATATAGCTAAAGTGCATCTCCTTGCCCTTGATGATGCGCTTGATATTTTGCACGTGGCGCTGCAGCATGACAAGCGAGGCGATGCCGATGATGGCTGCGCCCCACCAGCCGCCCGCGGCGCGCCAGAGCCAGCCGAGGCCATCGGCACCGAAGATGCCGTATGCGACGGGAATGATGATAACGGCGGTGATGGGAACGATGCAGATATAGTCAACGATGAGCAGCAGCAAAATTTCGGCTGCGAGCAGGAGGCCAAACAGGCGCGGGTCGATTGCCAGCACCATGCCGCCAAAGCACGCAAGACCTTTGCCGCCCTTAAACTTCATATAGAAGGGGAAAATGTGTCCGATGACGCAGGCGACGCCGCCGATCTCGGCGATGAAGGGCACACCTTTGAACAAGAGGGGCATGATGAGCATGACGGCGGTGGATTTGAGAATATCAAACACGCCGCTGGCGATGCCGATCCACTTGCCAAGCACAATGGTGGCATTGGAGGCGCCCGCGTTGCCCGAGCCCTGCTTGCGGATATCGATGCCCTTGAGACGGCCGATCAAATAAGACGGGTTGATGCAGCCCACCAGATAGCCGACGAGGACGGTTACAATAATTTTCCAAGCCATGTATTTCACCTCTTTGCACAATATCTTATAAATCGTTAATAGTATAACATAAAAAAAGAAAAATTACAAGTAAGGCGGAAATTGTTTGTTTGGGCATTTCCCCTTTTTTGTATAAATTTCATGCCGTTATGGCGGTGCTGCTTGTTGACAAAAATGAAAAAAGAGGTTATAATAAATGCAGTAACACAAGGAGGTTTCAGATCATGACCATTACCAAAGAAAGCATTATCGGCGACGTGCTCGATTTTAATCCTGCAACCGCACAGTTTTTCTTGGAGATCGGTATGCATTGCCTTGGCTGCCCTTCCGCACGCGGCGAGAGCATTGCCGATGCTTGCATGGTGCACGGCACCGATGCCGATGCGCTTGTTAAGAAGCTGAACGAGTTTTTGTCGGCGCAATAATTGCCCGCCCCATGTTCGCGGGTCATTTTCGTATGCAAGCGAAAAGCCGTGCTCGCCCTGGCGAGCGCGGCTTTTTTCGAAAGTGAGGATTTTTTATGACCGTTGAAGCATTATATCGCTATTTTGAAGATCTGTTTCCGAAATCTCTTGCGGCCGCGTGGGACAACGACGGCCTTTCCTGCGCGCCCGACCCCGCGCGCGAGGTGAAGCGCGTGCTGGTGGCGCTTGACCCCACCGAGGCCGTGGTGACACGGGCCGTCGCGGGTGACTTTGACCTCTTGCTCACGCACCATCCGCTGCTGTTTCGCGGCATCAAGGCATTGGTGCCCGTGGGGGCGGTGCCCACCAAGCTATTGACGCTTGCCAAGGCCGGTGTGGCCGCGATGGCTTATCACACCCGTCTTGACGCGGCAAACGGCGGTGTAAACGACGTTTTGGCCGCCCTGCTGGGGCTACAAGACGCGGTGCCCTTTGCGCCCGAGGGCGAGGTGCCCTGCGGTCGCATCGGCATGCTGCCGGAGCCGATGGAGGCCACCGACTTTGCCAAGTTGGCAAAGGACAAGCTGGGTGCACCTGCCGTGACGCTTGCGGGCTCGGGCACGGTGCAGAAAATTGCCGTTTGCGGCGGCGAGGGCGGCGATTTCGCCGAGGCAGCAAGGGCTGCCGGTGCCGATCTGTTTTTGTCGGGGCGCATTGGCTATCACCGCATGCTGGACGCGCCCGAGGAGGGGCTTGTGATGATTGAGGCGGGGCATTACGCCACCGAGTTCCCGATCTGTGAGCAGCTTGCAGCGCTCGTGCGGCAAGCCGACCCTGCCGTGACGGTGGAGATCATGCCCACGGCGACCATTCAAACCATATAAACGAGGAGAAAAAATATGACCTACGTTGTTGCCAATTTGCACGGTGAACTGCAGAGATTTAAGGCGCTTTTGGAGAAGGTGCGTTTTTCCAAGAGTGATATTTTATACGTGCTCGGTGATACGGCCGATTACGGTGCGGATACCGCCGCGCTGCTCACGGAGCTCAGTATGTGCGAGAACGTGTATCCCATTGCGGGTGAGCACGATTTTTTGGCGTTGCGTATGCTGACGGGCTTTGACACGATGCTGCGCGAGGGCGGCATGCCCGACGCTGAATTTGCCGCCGAAATGACGGCCTGGGCGGCCGATGGCGGCAGCGCCACGCTGGAGGGCTTCCGCGCGCTTGACAACGATATGCGTGAGGGCCTCCTTGACTACCTTTCCGAGTTTTCGCTCTACGAGGAGGTAGAGGTTTGCGGCAAGTCCTTCGTGCTGGTGCACGCGGGCATTTGCGGCTTTGATGCCGACAAGGAGCTTGACGAATACGAGCCTGCGGACTTCTTTGCCGTGCCCGCAAATGAGCGTTATTACGACGATCGCACCGTGGTGGTGGGACATGCGCCCACGGCAAGCGGCAGGATCGAGCGCGAGGGCAACCTCATTCGCATTGATTGCGGTGCGAAGGACGGCGGGCCTCTTGCCTGCCTGTGTCTTGAAACGGGAGAGGAATATTATATTTGACGGCTGATCCGAAAAAACGGCGGCAAACGGGGGCGGAAATATGCAAAAAAAGCAGCAGCTCATGCTGGATATCACAGACCTCAACAACCTTGGCTGCGGCGTTGGCCGCGCGCCCGACGGGCGCGCGGTGTTCGTGGCCGGGGCGGTTGCGGGTGACCGCGTGACGTGTGAATTGATCAAGATAAATAAAACCTACGCCGTAGGAAGGCTGACCGAGGTGCTGACACCCTCGCCCGACAGGGAGGAGGGCTTTTGCGCCGCGCCCTTTTCCTGCGGCGGTTGTGTTTATCGGCATCTTTCCTACGCGCGCGAGCTCGCCCTCAAGCGCGATTACGTGCGGCATTGCTTCCGCAAGGCGGGGCTTTTGGACGTGGTGGTCGAGGAGACCGCACATACGGGCGAGGTCAGCGGCTACCGCAATAAGGCGGAATACCCCATAACGGGCACGAAAAACGGGCTTGTGGGTGGCTTTTATGCACAGAAAACGCACCGTGTGGTGGCGGCAGAGTGCTGCGCGCTGCAGCCCGCGCTTTTCGGCGAGATATTACATACCGTTTGCGCGCTTTTGGGGGCGCAGGGCGTCGCCGCCTATGACGAGTTGACGGGAAAGGGGCTTTTGCGCCATCTTTACCTGCGCGAGGGCAAAAAAACGGGCGAGGTGATGGTGTGTCCCGTGCTCAACGGCGAGTGCTTGCCCGACGAGACGGCATTTGTGGCCGCTTTGCGCGAGAAATTCCCGCAGATCACCTCCATTTTATTGAACGTGAACAAGAAAAGCACCAACGTGGTGCTGGGAAACAAATATAGAGTGCTTTGGGGCAAGGACCACCTTGAGGACGTGCTTTGCGGCAAGCGCTTCCGCATTGCCCCCGGCGCTTTTTATCAGGTCAATCACGACGCCGCAGAGCTGCTCTACGGTTTAGCCGCAGATAGAGCCGTGACGGGTGCGAAAAACGGGCTTTTGCTTGACCTTTATTGCGGCGCCGGCACCATCGGGCTTTCGATGGCGGAGCGTTTTGCGGAGGTGATTGGCATTGAGATTGTGCCCGAGGCGGTGGCCTCGGCTACCGAGAATGCGCGGCTGAACGGGGTGCAAAACGCCCAGTTTTATTGCGGAGATGCCGCTGAGGCCGCGTTGCTGCTTGCTGCGGCGGAGCAGGCGCGCGGTACGCTCCATCCCGACGTGGTGGTGCTTGACCCGCCGCGCAAGGGCTGTGACCGCGGCCTTTTGGAGTTTTTGGCGGCGCGCCGCGTACCGCGCATCGTTTACGTTTCCTGCGGCCCCGATACGCTCGCGCGCGATTGTGCGATCTTGCGTGAATTGGGGTATGAGATCGGGACTGTGACGCCGGTTGATCTTTTTCCGAGGACAGGGCACGTCGAAAGTGTCGTGTGTCTGACGAGGAGGTGACACGATGAAGAAAATCATATCTTCAAGATCTGCTTTAGTGTTATGTTCTTTTTCAATTATTCTGTTTTGGGGGCTTTCATTGATTTCGCTTGGGCTTGTCGTATTTGGGGAGCCACAAGAGATAGGTGTGGGGCTATTGCTTTTTTGTGTTCTTTTCGGCTCCGGTTGCTTTCTTTTATGGTTCCTCAACCGAGCCGCTTGTGTTGTTTTAATTGAGGACGGTATGATAAAGCGAAAAGGGCTCATATATGGCTTTTATAAAGAATGCTCTGTTCGTGCCCTTCAAACCGTACAAATAAAATATGTTCATCGCGAAGTGGGTTTTGGTACCTTTATCTATTTGGTAGATGATCGCACGCAACCCTACAAAAAGTTTTTTCGCATCAGAAAGGACAGTTACATTTGTTTCCGAAAGAACAAGAAGAATATAGCGCTTTTGCGTACCTTTTGGTCGGGAACGGTTGAAAAGTGAGATTTTAACGTCCCTCCGTTTTTCGACTAAAACGAGACCTTTTGGAGTCTTAACCTCGCCCGTGTCATCCTGAGTGGAGCGAAGCGTAATCGAACTTTTTCGTCCGAGATCCCAAACGATGCTACGCACCGTTTGATCCTCGCTACGCTCGGATTTCGACTGCGCTCAGGATGACACGGACGAAAAAGCGCCGAGCAACGCGAAGGCGGGATCTCGGCGGTATGTTAATCGATAATAGATCCCGATGCTTCGCATCGCCCTATGGGTTTGACTGTGGGCTACGCCCTTCGCTCAGGATGATACTTAAACTAAACTGCACAGGAGAACGAATGTATTACGTTTACATACTTACGAACCAAAGCAATGCAGTAATGTATATCGGCGTGACCAACGATTTGCGGCGACGTTTGTATGAACATAAAAACGAGCAAATTGAAGGATTCACAAGGAAATATCACGTGCATAAGCTCGTCTATTTTGAGGAGTATTCTGAAATTAACGATGGAATCGCAAGAGAGAAGCAACTAAAACGATGGATAAGAGCAAAAAAGAATTGGCTTGTTGAAACGAAAAATCCAAATTGGGATGATTGGGGAAAAGGTTTTATTTAATCAAAAATATACCTTTTGACTTTACACCACCGTTTTGGCCGTTTTTAGAATGCGTATGGCTTAAAAAAGGAAATTGACATGAAAAATCTTATTCTATCCCGTGGTGATGCCGGTGAAGAAATTTCACTGTCACGTATGCGGCGCGCGGTCATCACGCGCCCGCGCGAGCGCGGTGAAGCGGCAGGTGCCCGAGGAGGGGCGCGTTGGTGTTGATGACTGACAAAAAGCAGGAGAGAGACTGTGATAACGCATTTGGACAGAGACGCGCTGCGCCCGAAGGTGCTGGCGTGTATAGACAATTACCTCTCTATCTCCGACAATTACAGCCTCACGATCGGTATGTACCGAGAGGGGCAGCTGTACGTGTGGGGAGAAGGGGCAAATATGCTTGAATTACAATATGACATCGGTTCGATCAGCAAGACCGTGACGGCGCATCTGATCCTTGATCTGGTGGAGCGCGGAGTGCTTGCGCTCGAGGCATCGGTGGATCGGTATCTGTCGCTTCCCGAGGGAGGATATCCGACGGTGTACGAGCTATTGACGCATACGGCAGGTTACGGCCATCTCACGCCGCTTGAGATCACGCTTCCCGCGCTGATGCGGCACGGCTATGCCAAGCGCAACATTTACGAGGCTTGTACCGCCGAAACGGTGTTAAAGTGCCTTGCACGGCGCAAAAGGTGCGGGAACGGGGCGAAAAAACGCAAAAAACAATACGGCTATTCGGATTTTGCCTACGCCGTGCTTGCCGTGGTTGCCGAGCGTGTGACAAAACGCCCCTTTGCCGATCTCATTGAGGACTTTGTGCAGGGGCGCCTTGGAATGACGGGAACCGTGGTGCAGGCAGACCCCAAGACCCGTGTGCCTTGCGCGGTTTCACATGACCGCGTGCTGCCGTTTTGGAAATGGCGACGCGAAAATCCTTACGTGGCGGGTGGCGGCTTGGTCAGCAACGTGGAGGACATGCTGCGGTATCTCTCGCGGCAGATCGAGGATACCGACCCCTGCATTGCGGGGGCGCACCGACTTTGTGAGGCTTCGCTTTCCGCCGGGAAAAACGAGGCTATGTGCATCGGCTGGCACACCTACAAGAAATCCAATCAGCTCTGGCACGTGGGGGGCGTGGGTACCTTTCGTTCCTCGGTGATCTTTAATAAGAAAAGCAAATTCGGCGTGGTGGTGCTCGGCAACGCCAAGGGTGTAGCCTCGGCGAACGTGCATTATCTTGCCAAGATGCTATACAGCGAATTTAAAATCAAAAAGATAGACTTTGAAAAAACCGTTTGAAAGGACGTGAGGCAGGAAAGTGCCCGAACGGATCCAAAAAGGGGTAGGACATGAGCGAAAAGATGAAATATTTGACCTTTAGCTATGACGATGGGGTGACGCAGGATATCCGTTTGATCAAGCTCCTTGATAAGTACGGCATGAAATGCACCTTCAATCTCAATTCGGGGTTATTGGGTGTCGAGAGCTCCTTGCTGCGCGAGGGGCAGCATGTGGATCATGTCAAGGTCAATGCGGCTGACGTGCGCCACATTTATGCGGGGCACGAGGTGGCGGCGCACACACTGCGGCACCCTTTTTTGCCGCGCCTTACCGATGACGATGAGGTGGTACGGCAGGTGGAGGAGGACCGCCTCGCGCTCTCGGAGCTTTGCGGCTATGAGGTGGTGGGCTTTGCCTATCCCGGCGGCGGCGTCAATCACGACGCGCGCGTAGCCTCGCTCATCAGAGAACGCACGGGAGTGCGTTATGCGCGCACCACCGACCAAAATCTTGGCTTTGCGGTGCAGGAGGACTTGTTTGAGTTTATGCCAACCGTTTCGCACCACAACGAATGGGAACGGCTTTTCGCGCTTGGTGAGCGTTTTTTGGAGCTGCGTCCCGATGACAGGCAGATCTTTTACATATGGGGGCATTCTTATGAATTTGATATCCATAACACGTGGGAGCGCTTTGAGGAGTTTTTGAAAATGATGGCGGGGCGCGACGATATTGCGTACGTGACCAACAGGGAAGCGCTCCTGTCGGGTAACCCTGACCGTGCGGGAAAGCTTTGTTGATCAAAATTAAAAGGAGAACGGAAGATGAAAGAGGTCCATCTGATCTGCAATGCACATATTGACCCCATTTGGCAATGGGATTGGCCCGAGGGCGTGAGTGCCACGCTTTCGACCTTTCAATCGGCGGTGAAGCTGGCCGAGGAATTTGACTATATTTTTTGCCACAATGAGGTGACCGTTTACAAGTACGTGGAGGAATACGCTCCTGCGCTTTTTGCAAGGATCCGTGAGCTGGTAAAGCGCGGAAAATGGCATATCATGGGCGGCTGGTATTTGCAGCCCGATTGCAACATGCCCTCGGGCGAGAGCTTTGTGCGTCAGATCTTGGAGGGGCGGCGCTATTTCTTGGAAAAGTTTGGCGTCTTTCCCAAAACCGCGGTGAATTTTGACCCCTTCGGGCACACGGTGGGTCTGGTGCAGATCATCAAAAAATGCGGCCAGGACAGCTATATGTTCATGCGCCCTTATGACAGCGAAATGGCGCTTCCCGCAGAGCAGTTTTTGTGGCGTGGGCTTGACGGCAGCGAGATCAAGGCGGTGCGCACGGGCAACTATAACACCGCCCTCGGTGAAGCGGCGGCGAGCATCAAGCGCCGCGCGGCAAGAAAGCCCGAGGATATTTGCATGGTGACCTGGGGTGTGGGCAACCATGGCGGCGGCCCCTCGCGCAAGGATCTTACCGATATAAAGAGGCTGATGGCCGAGACGGGCGATACCGTTTACCTGCATTCTACCCCCGAGCGCTTTTTTGCGCGCGTGGCGCCTCGTGATGCGGTGGAGACCTCCCTGCGTATTTCGATGCCGGGATGCTATACCTCCACCTATGCGGTGAAGAAAAAGCACGCGCTGCTTGAAAACGAGCTGTATTTAACCGAAAAAATGCTGAGCACGGCTTTTGCCAAGGGATTGCTTTCCACCTACCCTGAGGAGGAAATACATACTGCGGTGGAGGATCTGCTGAATGCCGAGTTTCACGACGTGCTGCCCGGCACCTCGGTTGCGTGCGGCGAGGAAAACGGCCTCCGGTTGCTTGACCACGGCTTGTTGACGGTAGAGCGACTGAAAACGCGTGCTTATTTTGCGCTCTCGGCCGGCTGTGCCGTGGCGGGAGAGGGCGAATATCCCTTTGTGGTATTTAACCCCCACGCGCATACGGTGCGGGAAAACGTGGTTTGTGAGTTCAGTCTGGCCGACCAGAACTGGAGTGAGGTTGAGCACTCCGCCATTGTGCTTTTGGATGAAAACGGCGCTCCTGTGCCCTATCAGATCGTAAAAGAGGAAAGCAACCTCAATCTCGATTGGCGCAAGCGCATTGTGTTTGAGGCGACCCTTTCGCCCTTTGGGCTGCACCGTTACAGCGCTTTTGTGAAATTTGAGCCCGCAGCCAAGGCAGCGCCCCGCGACCGACTTGTGTTTGACAACGGCAGAAAGCGCGTGGAGATCGATGCCGAAACGGGGCTTTTGAAAACATACACCGTGGACGGTGTACCATACGTGGAAAACGGCTTTTGCCCCGTCATGTTTCGGGACAATGCCGACCCGTGGGCGATGGGTGCGGCGCAGCTCGAGCGCGTGGGCACCGACGAGCAGCCTTTTGCGCCCTCGGAACAGCCCGACGGCGTATTTGCGGGCATGAAGCGCGTGCAGGTGATCGAGGACGGTGACATATACCTCGGTATTGAGGCCTTTTTTGAAAGGGAGCACACCCGTGCGCGTGTAGAATACAAAATATACAAAAACAACGATTACGTGGATATCGACGTTGACCTGTTTATGGGCGACATTGACAGGGCAATCAAGCTGAAGATGCCCGTGTGCCGCGAAGGGCGGCTTGTGGGTCAGACCGCCTTTGGCACCGAGCCCTTGTTCACCGATGCGCGCGAGAACGTGGCGCACCGCTTTGTGGCGGTGCAGTACGGCGAAAAATCGCTGGTGCTGATGAATCAGGGTGTATACGGCAGCCATTACGAGAACGGTGCGCTTTATATGTCTTTGGTGCGCGGTGTGACCTACTGTGCGCATCCCATTGCCGACCGTGCGCTGATCCCGACCGATCGCTATACCAAAAAGGCCGATCAAGGGCTGCACCGCTTCTCCTTCCGTCTTGGTGTGACACGCACCGACCTTGTTGAGCGTGAAACCGCGCTTTTCGTGCAAAAGCCGTATGCGCTCAATATCTTCCCAACCGAGGAGGAGCCGACGCTCGAAAAGCCCTTTGACGTGACGCTTTCCGATGAGAGTGTGACGGTGGTGACCGTCAAAAAAGCAGATGGGCGCGAGGGGTTGATCTTCCGCTTGCTGAACAACACCGCACACGACGTGCAAACCGCGCTTTCGGTGAACGGTGCTTGTCTGCCGCTTCACTTCGGGCGCTATGAGGTGAAAACGGTGCTATTTGAAAACGGTGCGCTCCTGGAGTGGGCGCAGCTGATGATCTGACATAGCTTTGCTTGTGGCGCGTTGAAAATAAAATAAGGAGAAAAATAATGATGAATGCATTAAAATGGACGGGACGGATCGCGGTGACGGCTTTGGCTGTGCTGCTTTCGGCGCTGCTTGTTTTCCTCGGCGGTTTAAATCTTGCAAAATACGGTATTTACAAGGACTATTACGCGATGGAAAGCGATCTTTGCAAAAACCCCGGGCTTTCCGACGGATTTGTTTGCCAGGGCGTGGCGGTCAGCGAAGCGCACGAGGTGGTGCTGGTATCGGGCTACATGAAGGACAAGAGTGCATCCCGCATTTACGTGATCGACGAGAACGGCGACGCCTATTACGTGGAGCTTTCGCGTGCGGGTAAGGTCTACACGGGACACGCCGGGGGGATCGCTACCACGGGGAATACCGTTTACCTCGCCAACGGTGGCAGAATATTTACATTTCCTCTGGCTACCTTACTGACGGCCAAGGCCGGCAGCACGGTGGAGATCGGAGAGGGCACGAAGGTCAATACAAACGCTTCCTTTGTTTATACCGATGAAAATTATCTTTATGTCGGCGAATTTCACGACGGCGGTGCCTACGTGATCGAGGGGCATGAAAACGAGACGGCGGAGGGCACGCATTACGCGCTTTGCACGAAGTATGCGATCGGTGATCTCAGCACCCCGGTGGCGGTCTATTCGATCCGCAACAAGGTGCAGGGCATTTGCTTTACCCCCGAGGGTAAAGTGGTCATGTCCACCTCCTACGGTCTTGCGGATACCGTCTATTACGTATATGACGAAAGCAAGGCAACGCCCTCGGGTAAGACGGTGGACGGTGCGCCGCTATACTATCTTGATCACCTTGAAAAAGAGGTGAAGGGGCCCGCGATGGGTGAGGATCTCGACTATTACGACGGTACTGTGGTCACGCTCACCGAAAGTGCTTCGGACAAATACATATTCGGCAAGCTTTTCGGTGCCGACCGCATTGTAAGGCTCACATTTTAAATCGAAAGCGAGGATTTATGATGAGAAAGATTTTACTTATTTCAAACAGCTACGGTGTGGATGCCACGCGTTACCTTTATGGGATTGCGCGTGCCGCGGGAGAGCCCATCAAGGTAATGACGCTTTATATCGGCGGCTGCAGCCTGCAGCGACATTATCGGAATATGCTCAGCGAGGAGAGAGCTTATGTATGCTATGTCAACGGCATGGCCACAGGCCTGCCCATTTCCCTTAAAGAGGCGCTGCTTCTTGATGAGTGGCAGGAGGTGGTAATGCAGCAATGCAGCCCCTTGTCGGGTGATTACGAAAGCTATTTGCCCTACCTGCCGGAGCTGGCGGCATACGTGCGCAAAATGGTGCCGAAGGCCAAGCAATATCTGCACATGACCTGGAGCTTTGCCGAGGGCTGCAAGCGCTTTGAGATGACGGCGTTTGAGACGCGCGCACAAATGATCCCGTGTGTGCGGGAGGCCTACACCAAGGCGGCGGCAGAGATCAGGGCGGATGGCGTGGTGCCCTCAATGGACGCCATGTGTAAGCTTTATGACGTGATCGGTGAGGACACCTACCGTGACGGCTTTCATTGTAATCTCGGCAGCGCGCGCTATATGCTTGGCTGCCTGTGGTTTATGTTTTTGTTCGGTCGCGACGTGGCGGGCAACCGTTTCCGTGACTTTGATGTTGCGGTGACGGAGGACGAGGTGCTTTTGGCGCAGCGCTTGGCACGCGAGGCGCTTCTTGAAAGCGGCTACACTTTGCAGGGCAGTGAGGAGAGCTGAGCGATATGCTGATCGATATGCACGCCCATACCAAGGGCATCAGCCGATGCTGCCGCGTCACTGCCCCTGAGGTGGTGATGGCCGCCAAGGCGGCCGGACTTGACGGCATTGTGCTGACGAATCATTATCAAAAATCCTACGTCACGGATGGAGATTACGCCGCTTTTGCGCGCCGTTACGTGGAGGAGTTTCACTTTACGAGGCAATGCGGCGAGGCGGACGGCTGCCGCGTGCTGTACGGCATTGAGGTGACGATGGAGCGTTACACCCGCGCGCATATGCTGGTGTACGGCGTCGGTGAGGATTTCCTGCTTCGCCACCCAACGCTCTTTGATTACACGCAGGAGGAGCTATTTCATTTGGTGCATGAAAACGGCGGTATTCTGGTGCAGGCGCACCCGTATCGCCGCAGCCCCGAGGATCTGCTTGATCCTGCGCTGATGGACGGTGTGGAGATCAGCTGCCATCCGCTTTATACCTGCACGTATGCAGAGGAAATGCGCAGCTTGGCCGACAGGCACGGGCTGGTGCTGACCTGCGGGGGTGACTATCATGCCGACACGCGCCGTCCTGTGTGCGGGATGTATCTGCCCGACACTATCACGTGCGGCGAGCAGCTCGCGCCGTATCTGACGGGTGCTGCGAGCCTGCACCTGCTGGTTGACGAGATCGACGAGCAGCCGCCCTATGAGATGGAATATAAAGTCAACGCCAATCATAACAAGGAGAATACACGATGAGATTTACATTTGATCACGATTATCATATTCATTCCGAGCTTTCAAGCTGCTCACAAGACCCCGAGCAGAGCCCCGCGCGTATTTTGCAGTATGCAAAGGACTACGGATTGAAAACCATTTGTATCACCGACCATTACTGGGATAGCGCCGTGCCCGGTGCCTCCAAGTGGTACCAACCGCAAAATTTTGAGCATATTTCAAAGGCAAAGCCGCTGCCCGAGGCCGACGGCATTTCGTTTTTGTTTGGCTGCGAGACTGATTTTGATCGCTATCACACGGTGGGTGTGCCGAAGGAGCGCTTTGACGATTTTGATTTTATCATCATTCCCACCACGCACCTGCACATGAAGAATTTTACCATCAGCGAGGAGGATATCGTTTCGGTTGAAGCGAAGGCTGCGCTGTGGGTGACCCGTATGGATGCGCTGCTTGCCATGGATCTGCCTTTCCGTAAGATCGGCATTGCGCACCCTGCCTGCTGCCTCTTGCACAAAACGCCGCGCGAGGAATATTTGCGCTTGCTTGACCTCATTCCCGAGGCGGATATGGTGCGCATATTTACCAAGGCGGCAGCGCTGGGCGTTGGCATTGAGCTGAACCGCGACGATATGAAGTTTACGGATGAGGAGGCAGACACCGTGCTGCGTATGTTCCGCATCGCCAAGCAATGCGGCTGTAAATTCTATTGCGGCAGCGATGCGCATCATCCCGCGGGGCTGGAGGAGGCCAAGGCACTTTTCGAGCGCGCCATTGATTATCTTGCGCTGACCGAGGACGACAAATTCCATATTTGCCATTAAAGCTATCAAAGGAGAAACCGCGATGAAGCGCGTAAAAATTTTGCCCGATCTCATGCAATATCCCGCCGCGTTTCGGGGGATATTACAAAGCAGCACGGTCTATGACAGCAGCTGCTCTCCCGAGGCACGCGTGATATTCATTGACAGGGACGGGGGCTGCTTTCTCAAGTCCGCTGCGGCGGGCAGCCTTGCCGCTGAGGCTACGATGACGAGCTATTTTTACCAAAAGGGGCTTGGTGCCGCCGTTCTTTCCTATTTGACAGAGGACGGGCGGGACTGGCTGCTTACGGCACGCGTGCCCGGCGAGGACTGTACCCACGCTGCCTATCTTGACGACCCCGCGCGCCTTTGCGATCTTCTTGCCACGCGGCTGCGTGCGCTGCACGAGCTGGATGCGGCGGATTGCCCCGTTCAAAATCGCACAAGTGCCTATCTTGAGGCGGTTGACGAGGGGTATCGCACAGGGCGGTGCGATCTTTCCTATTTACTTGACGGGCAGCAGCTGAGCAGCGCCGACGAGGCATGGCGATACGTGCAGGAGCACTGCGGGCTCCTGCGGGCCGATACGCTGCTGCACGGAGATTATTGCTTGCCCAACATCATGCTCGACAACTGGCGTTTTTCCGGCTTCATTGACGTGGGAAACGGGGGTGTGGGCGACCGACATATCGATCTTTTTTGGGGGGCGTGGACGCTTTGCTTCAATTTAAAGACCGATGCATATCGCACGCGCTTTTTCGACGCCTACGGCAGAGATAAAATAGAGCCGCAGCTGCTCCGTGTCGTCGCGGCAGCCGAGGTTTTTGGGTGATAGAACGGCATTGTGCCAAAATACTTCCGCATTTTGGCAATATCTGTCTTGACATCGGTTTTTTCTGCCTTTATAATAATAGTAAATATATCTAAGAGAGGTAAACACATGTATCGTATCGGTATCGACCTTGGCGGCACCAACATTGCCGCAGGTCTTGTCAATGAAAAATATGAGATCGTCCGTAAGGACAGCACACCCACCAATGCGACCACCCGCACGGGCGAGGAGATCGCAAAGGCCATTGCCGCCCTGTGTGAGGCGGTTTGCGAGGCCGAGGGCATTAAGCTCGCGGACGTGGAGGCCATTGGCATTGCCAGCCCCGGTATTGTGGATCATACCAACGGCGTGGTGGAGTATTCCTGCAATCTGCCCTTCCGTCATTTCCCCATCGCCGACCTGCTTCGCCGTTATACGGGCGTGCAAAACGTGCACGCCGAAAACGACGCGAATGCCGCCGCGTGGGGTGAGGCTGTGGCCGGTGCGGCACGCGGCACCACCAATTCCATTATGATCACGCTCGGCACGGGTGTCGGCGGCGGTGTGATCATTGATAACAAGGTGATCTCCGGCTTTAATTTTGCCGGTGGCGAGCTTGGCCATATCGTGATCGAAAAGGATGGTGCGCTCTGCGGCTGTGGCAGAAAGGGATGCTGGGAGGCTTATAGCTCGGCAACGGGTCTGATTCGCATGACGAAGGAAAAGATCGAGGAATGCCAAAAGCAGGGGCGAAGCACTCTGATGGAGAAGATGGCGGCCGAAAAGGGCAAGATCTCGGGGCGCACGGCGTTTGACGCGATGCGCGCGGGTGACGAGGCCGGCCGTGAGGTGGTAGACAAGTACGTTGCCTACCTTGCCACGGGTTTGACGAATATCATCAACATTTTCCAGCCCGAGGTGCTGTCGATCGGCGGCGGTGTTTCCGGCGAGCGCGACAACCTCTTAAATCCCTTGCTGCCTCTGATCAATGCAGAGAAGTACGGTGCCGGCACGGTTGCCGATACAAAGATCCGCATTGCCGAGCTTGGCAATGATGCGGGCATCATCGGTGCGGCATTCCTTGGCATTTGAGCTGTGATAAAACAAAAAAACGACGGCGTCTGTTTAAAAGACGCCGTCGTTTTTTTGTTTTAGTGCCTTTAGGCCGCCCCGCGCGAAGCGCGAAACAAAGAACCACCCGCTATGCGGGTGGGCAATAAAGGTTATACCCTTGCTTTGGAGCAGATGTAACATAAGCCTTCTCCTGTGGGAGAAGGGGGACCACCGTAGGT
>JAFTKK010000025.1 GCA_017453325.1 Clostridia bacterium | reverse complement strand
AGCCATTCGCGAACTTCACCTCTACATCCGCCAAGCGCTCCTCGGTCACGGCCTGCATCACGGTGAGAAGGTCGCTTTCAAGAAGGGGCAGCACCACCTGGGTTTCGGGGTCGCCGAAGCGGCAGTTATACTCAATGACCTTGGGGCCCTTGGGGGTCAGCATCAAGCCAAAGTACAGGCACCCCTTAAAGGTTCTGCCCTCAGCCCTCATGGCAGCCATGGTGGGCAGGAAGATCGTTTCCATGCACTCTGCGGCAATTTCCTCGGTGTAATAGGGGTTGGGGGCAATGGTACCCATGCCGCCGGTGTTGAGGCCCTCATCGTTATCGTGGGCGCGCTTGTGGTCCATAGAGGAAACCATCGGCACCATGGTTTTGCCGTCGGTAAAGGCCAGGACAGACACCTCGGGGCCGGTTAAAAATTCCTCTACCACGATCTGGTTGCCACTCTTACCAAAGACCTTATCCTCCATAATGGAGTGCACGGCGTCCATGGCCTCCTCACGGGTGGTAGCAATGATCACGCCCTTGCCGAGCGCGAGGCCGTCGGCCTTCACCACGATCGGGATCTCGGCGGTTTTGAGGTATTCCAAGGCCGCGGCGGGGTCGTCAAAGACCTCGTAGGTAGCGGTCGGAATACCGTATTTCTTCATCAAATTTTTCGAAAAGACCTTGCTGCCCTCAATGATAGCAGCGGCCTTACAGGGGCCAAAGCAAGGAATACCCTTTTCCGTGAGAGCATCCACGCACCCGAGCACCAGCGGATCGTCGGGAGCGACCACGGCGTAATCAATGCTGTTTGCCACGGCAAACTCGACGATCTTATCAATTTCGGTAGCACCGATGGGCACAAGCACCGCATCGTCCTTCATGCCGCCGTTTCCGGGCAGCGCATAAATGGTTTCTACCGCAGGATTTTTTGCAAGCGAGCGAATGATGGCATGCTCACGGCCACCACCGCCTACAACCATTAATTTCATCAACGTGCTCCTTTATCAGTTATAGATCGGGAATTTTTCGCAAAGGGCGATGACCTCGGCGGTCACGCGCTCGCGGTTGCCCTCAAAATCGGCGGCCACGTCACGCATCCAACCGGCAATGAGGCGCATTTCCTCACGGCCGAAGCCACGGGTGGTCACAGCGGGCGTACCCACGCGGATACCGCTGGTGACGAAGGGCTTTTCGGGGTCGTTCGGGATGGCGTTCTTGTTGACGGTGATGTGCACCTCGTCAAGACGCTTTTCCATCTCCTTGCCCGTGATGCCGAAGGGGCGCAGGTCAATGAGCATGAGGTGGTTGTCGGTGTCGCCCGACACGATGCGGAAGCCCGCCTCCTTTAAGCTCTCGCAGAGCACCTTGGCGTTCTCTACCACGTTTTTCTGGTAGGCGGCAAACTCGGGGGTGAGTGCCTCGCCAAGCGCCACAGCCTTGGCGGCGATGATGTGCATGAGGGGCCCGCCCTGCGTGCCGGGGAATACGGCCTTGTCGATCTGCTTCGCGAGCTCCTCGCGGCACAGGATAAGACCGCCGCGCGGACCGCGCAGGGTCTTGTGCGTGGTGGTGGTCACCACGTCGGCATAGGGCACGGGAGAGGGGTGAAGGCCTGCGGCCACAAGACCTGCGATGTGCGCCATATCTACCATGTAGTAAGCGCCGACCTCGCGGGCGATCTTGCCGATGGCCTCGAAATCAATGGTGCGGGAGTAAGCACTCGCGCCCGCCACGATCAGCTTCGGCTTGCATTCGAGCGCCACACGGCGAATCTCCTCGTAATCAAGCATTTCGGTATCGTCGCTCACGCTATAGGGCACGACGTTGAAATACTTACCCGAAATGTTGACGGGGGAGCCGTGCGACAGGTGGCCGCCGTGCGCGAGGTTCAGACCCATGACGGTGTCACCGGGGTTTACCAGCGCGAAGAAAACGGCAAGATTGGCGTTTGCACCGCTATGAGGCTGCACGTTTGCGTGCTCGGCGCCAAAGAGCTTTTTGGCGCGGTCGCGTGCGATATCCTCAACGATATCCACGTGCTGGCAGCCGCCGTAATAGCGCTTGCCGGGAAAGCCCTCGGCATATTTGTTGGTCAGCACGGTGCCCGCAGCCATCAAAACGGCCTTCGACACGATATTTTCGGAGGCGATCAGCTCAATGTTATGGCGCTGACGGCCAAGCTCAAGTGTGCAGGCATCATATACCTCTTTGTCGTAATTGACAAGTTCATCAAAAAAGTTCATGTGTGTGAGTTCCCTTCTATTAGTGGTGGAACAGACGCATGCCGGTAAAGGCCATGGTCATGCCGTATTTGTTGCAGCAGTCAATGACGAGATCGTCACGGATCGAGCCGCCGGGCTGCGCGATATAGGAAACGCCACTCTTCTTGCAGCGCTCCACGTTATCGCTGAACGGGAAAAAGGCATCCGAGCCGCAGGCAACACCCGTCACGGTATCAAGATACGCGCGCTGCTCGGCAGCGGTAAAGGGCTCGGGGCGCTCGGTAAAGTATTTCTGCCAGTTGCCCTCGGCGCACACATCCTCCTCGTTTTGGTTGATGTAGCCGTCGATCACGTTATCGCGATCGGGACGACCGAGCGTATCCTTGAACGGCAGGGCAAGCACCTTGTCGTGCTGACGGAGGAACCAGGTATCGGCCTTGCCGCCCGCAAGACGCGTGCAATGCACACGGGACTGCTGACCCGCACCCACGCCGATGGCCTGGCCGTCCACGGCATAGCACACCGAGTTGGATTGGGTATATTTGAGGGTAATGAGTGCGACGATCAGATCGCGCACCGCGCTCTCGGGCAGATCCTTGTTTTCGGTCACGATATTCTGCAGCAGCGCCGCATTGATCTCGAAATTGTTTCTTCCCTGCTCAAAGGTGATGCCAAAGACCTGCTTGCGCTCGATGGGGTCGGGCACGTAATCGGGATCAATCTCCACGATGTTGTAATTGCCCTTCTTCTTGGTCTTGAGGATCTCCAGCGCCTCGGGCTCGTAACCGGGAGCGATGATGCCGTCCGAGACCTCGCGCTTGAGCATTTGCGCGGTGGTCACGTCGCACACGTCGGAGAGTGCCACCCAGTCGCCAAAGGAGCACATACGGTCGGTGCCGCGCGCACGCGCATAAGCGCACGCGAGCAAGGAATCGTCAAGCCCCTCAATGTCGTCAACGAAGCAGGCCTTCTTCAGCTTTTCGGAAAGCTTGACGCCAACGGCGGCAGAGGTGGGGCTGACGTGCTTAAAGGAGGTCACGGCGGGCAGACCCAGCGCCGCCTTCAGCTCCTTGACGAGCTGCCAGGAGTTAAAGGCATCGAGAAAGTTGATGTAACCGGGGCGACCCGACAAAATTTTAATGGGCAGGTCGGTGCCGTCGTGCATATAGATCTTTGCCGGCTTTTGGTTGGGGTTACAGCCGTATTTCAGTTCAAAATCCTTCATCTTGCCCTCTCCTTATTTGTTTTTATTGGTGATGATCTCGGTGGGGGCGGAGCCGTCAAGCGGCACGACGCGCACAAACAGCGAGACCTTGTTATCGGGGTTAAGGTTCTTCCAAACCAGATCGGAAAGCTCCTCGGCGGTGTTGGGGAGTGCGACCTCCTCGGGCTCACCGTAAAAGGAGGGGATGGGATCACCGTCACACTTATAGGTGTGGATGAAATGTCCCACGCCCGCACGGGGTGCATAGCGGTAGAAATAGCGGTTGCACACGGCGGGATTGCCGTTTGCGCTCTTGAGAATGGACATGGCGTAGGTAAAATCCTTCTCGCCGTAGTAAAGCACGCCCGAAATACGGGGGGTGTAGTTGGGGCAATCGGGCTCAAACTCACGGGTCATGAGTGCATCCTCAAAGGTCTTGCCCGCGGCCATGTGATCCCGCACCGTGTCGGTCTGGTCACCGTTGGTGACGATATCCACACCGGGCATGGCAAGATAGGGGTTATAAATAATGAGGCTGGGGTCGGAGAGCTTGCTCTCGTCATAGGCCTTGGTGCGCATGCCGCCCTCAAAGCGCTCAAACACGCGGTTGCGGCTGTTCTCGCTGCGCCCCATGATAAAATATGCGATCATGGCGTTTTTGCCGTCGGCAGACTGCCCGAGCACGATACCGCGACCGGGATAGCTGTTCTCACGCAGAAGCTTTTTCAAATCAAACAGAGCCATATCAGTTCTTTTTCTCCTCTTTTATTTCTTTGGCAACCAGCTCGACCGAGAGGGGCAGAATTTTCCACTCGGCCTGTTCCATCACGCGGCGCTGCAGCACCTCGGGTGTGTCCCCTTCCTCGATCTCCACCGCCTTTTGCATGATGATGCGTCCGCCGTCGGGAATTTCGTTGACGAAATGCACCGTGGCGCCCGTCACCTTCACGCCGTAGGCAAGCGCCGCCTCGTGCACGTGCAGGCCGTAAAAGCCCTCTCCGCAAAACGAGGGGATGAGCGAGGGATGGACGTTTAAGATACGGTTGGGGTAGGCATCGGTAAAGCGCTTACTGAGGATCACCATAAAGCCCGCCAGCACGATCATTTCAATGCCGTTGGCGGCCAGGGTCTCGAGCAGCTTTTCTTCAAAGGCCTCGGCAGAGCCGAGCTCCTTTTTCGAGATCACGGCGGTCTTGATGCCCGCGTTTGCGGCACGCGTGAGCGCAAAGGCCCCCGCATTGTTCGAGATCACGAGAGCAAGCTCGCCGTGCGCGATAATGCCGTCACGCGCCGCGTCGATGAGCGCTTGCAGATTGGTGCCGCCGCCCGACACGAGCACGGCAATTTTCGTTTTGCTCATTGCAGGATCACCTTGTCCTCGCCCTTGACGATCTTACCGATCACGTAAGCGTCCTCGCCGCCTGCACGCAGGATCTCGAGCGCCTGATCGACCTCGGCGGCGGGCACCACGATGCTCATGCCAACGCCCATGTTATAGGTGTTGTACATATCGCGCTCGGGAATGTTGCCCGTCTTCATGATCAGATCAAAGATCGGCAGCACCTTCACGGCGCTCTTGTCGATCACGGCACAGAGCCCGTCGGGCACGCTGCGCGGAATGTTCTCGTAAAAGCCGCCGCCCGTGATGTGCGAAATGCCCTTGACGTTGACTTTTTCAAGGAGCGCCAGCACGGATTTGACGTAAATGCGAGTGGGGGTAAGGAGCGTTTCGGCAACGCTCTTGCCGCCAAGTGCCTCTACGGGCTCGTAGAGCGAGGCGGGGTTGTTGTCAATATCAAACACCTTGCGAATGAGAGAAAAGCCGTTCGAGTGGATGCCGCTGGAGGCCAGCGCGATCACCACGTCACCCTCTGCCATCTTGGTGTTATCAAGAATTTTCTTCTTGTCAACCACGCCCACGGCAAAGCCGGCAAGGTCGTAGTCCTCCACGGGCATCAGACCCGGGTGCTCTGCGGTCTCGCCGCCGATGAGCGCGGCGCCCGACTGCACGCAGCCCTCTGCAACGCCGCCGACAATGGCAGCGATCTTCTCGGGCACGTTTTTGCCGCAAGCAATATAATCAAGGAAGAACAGGGGCTTTGCGCCAACGCAAATGATATCGTTGACACACATGGCAACGGCGTCGATACCGATGGTATCGTGCTTGTCCATGAGGATGGCGAGCTTGACCTTGGTGCCGCAGCCGTCGGTGCCCGAAACGAGCACGGGCTCCTCCATGCCTGCCACATTCAGGCCAAAGCAGCCGCCAAAGCCGCCCACGTCGTCAAGGCAGCCCGCGTTTTTGGTACGGGCAACGTGCTTTTTCATCAGTTCAACTGCCTTATAGCCCGCGGTGATATCTACACCCGCGGCTGCATAGCTTTCAGATTTCGATTGATTGTGCATAGTCTTATTCCTTTCCGTTCCAGCAATATGTGCAAAGCTTACAGGGCTCAAGGCCGATGGCCTTTATGACGCCCTCAAGAGACTGAAATTCAAGCGAGTCGAAGTGCATCTTCTCGCAGATGAGGCGGCGCAGATTCTTGCCGCGCTCAGTGGTGCCGTCGCTGTATTCCTCGATATGCTTTTGCCCCTCCTCACCCTCAAGCTCAAGAATGATGCGGCGTGCGAGCAGCTCCATATCGTTTTTGGCGTTGGTGAAGTTGAGGTATTTGCAGCGGTACATGATCGGCGGGCAGGCCGAACGCATATGCACCGATTTGGCGCCGCTGTTAAAGAGGAAGTCAACGGTGCTTTTGAGCTGCGTGCCGCGCACGATCGAGTCGTCCACGAACATGAGGTTCTTGCCGTTGATGAGCTCCTTCACGGGCACCTGCTTCATTTTGGCCACGCGGCTGCGGTCTACCTGCTTGCCTGCCGTGAAGCTGCGCGACCAGGTAGGCGTATATTTGAGGAAGGGACGCGCGAAGGGCACGCGGCTCGCATTGGCATAGCCGATGGCATGGGGCGTGCCCGAATCGGGCATGCCTGCGATCGAATCGACTGCGGGCATCGTGCCGCACTCCTGCTCGTTTTGCGCCATCAGCTCACCGTTGCGGTAGCGCATGACCTCCACGTTCACGCCCTCATAGGAGGAGGGAGAGTAGCCGTAATAGGACCACAGGAAGGAGCAGATCTTCATCTCCTTGCCGGGCGCCACCAGCTGACGCGTGCCCTCGTGCGTGATCTCCACGATCTCACCGGGGCCAAGCTCGCGAAAGACGGTGTAGCCGAGCTTTTCGGCGGCAAAGCTCTCAAAGGTCACGCAATAAGCGTCCTCGCCCTTGCCGAGAATGACGGGAAGCCTGCCGAGCTTGTCGCGTGCGGCAATGATGCTGCCGCCATCGCGCAGGATCAGCAGCGTGATCGAGCCCTTGATCTCGCTTTGGGCAAAGCGAATGCCCTCCACAAAGTCGGTTTTCTGGTCGATGAGCGCGGCGATCAGCTCGGTGGGGTTGACCGCACCGCCCGTCATGGCGTCAAAGTGACCGCCACTTGTTTTGAAGTATTTTTCGATCAGCTCGTCCGCATTGGTAACGGCGCCGACGTTGCAGATGGCGTAGGTGCCGTGGTGAGAGCGAATGAGCAGGGGCTGCGGCTCGCCGTCGCTGATACAGCCGATGGCAGAAATGCCGCGCATCTCGTCAAACACGTGCTCAAACTTCGTGCGGAAGGGTGAATTTTGAATATTGTGGATCTCGCGCTGCAGCCCGAGCTCCTTATCATACGCGGCAAGGCCCGCACGCGCCGTGCCGAGGTGGGAGTGATAATCCGTACCGAAAAAGGCATCTATCAGCGCGTTTTCACGCGCCGCAACACCGAAAAAGCCGCCCATAGATCACACCCCTCAAAGATTGGCAAAGGCGGCAAACTCCGCTTCAACCGCGGCGTTCTTCTCCAGCACCTTTGCAGCATCCGCCGCGCGCTTGGCGGCAAGCTTTTCGGCCAGCTCCTCATCGGTGATGGCAAACATCTCGCAGCAAAGGAGTGCGGCGTTGACAGCACCGTTGATGGCCACGGTGGCTACGGGAATGCCCGAGGGCATCTGTACGGTGGAAAGCAGCGCATCCATACCGTCAAGATTGGTGGACTTGCAGGGCACGCCGATCACGGGCAGCGTCGTGTAAGCCGCCATCACACCGCCAAGGTGTGCCGCCATGCCTGCGGCCGCGATGATGGCACCGAAGCCGTTATCGCGCGCGCCGCGCGCAAAGGCTGCGGCCGCATCGGGCGTGCGGTGCGCAGACATCACGTGCACCTCAAAGGGCACGCCGAAGGCAGCCAAGGTATCTGCGGCCTTGCGCATGATCGGCAGGTCGCTGTCACTGCCCATAATAATTCCGACTTTCTTCTTCATATGTTACCTCCCAAAGGTTTAGAAAAGTAAAAAAAGACACACTGATTCCGTGAAGAAACGAGTGTGCCCAGACGGTCGGCGCGGTGTGCAGGCAGGAGCACACGCCCCCGATCCGTTCCCGCTATTATTTCTGCTCCCCTGTGGTACTCCACGTTCCGTCAGTCACAGAAACCGTTTTTTACATTGCCTTTATAATATCATATATCATAATATTTGTCAAGCGGCGTTTCGGCAAAAATCGCAGGATTTTTCAAAGGAAAGGCGGCAGAGTGGAGAAAACACGTCCGTTTGGGCGCTCATGCATCGCCCGCAAGATTTTACACCGCGACAAAACGGGCGATTCGTGAATCGCCCCTACAACAAAAATGCGGTCATCATGCGCCTCGGCCTTTGTTCGCATATACCTTTGGAATACACCTCGGACAGTCGAGGACGCCTGTCCCTACGAGAAAGAAATGTGCGATCAGAATGCGAGGGTAGATGGTGAGCGCGGTTTTCGTTTGATAAAAAAACACCGTGCAGCGCAGGGCGACACGGTGTTTTTTCAATATTCCAATTTCGATATTGCAATTTTCCAAAAATCACATTGAAATTTCAAATTTCGTCAGTAGTTTTTGACAAGACATTCCAAAATGCGCGTTTTTACTTTTCGGGCACGATGGGATAGAGCTGGATCATGTTGCCGCCGTCGACCGTCAGTTCGGCACCCGTGGTGTTCTTCGACTGGTCGCTGCCGAAGTAGTAAACTGCGTTGGCAATATCCTCAAAGTCGGCAATGTCGCCAAGAGGAGTAAAGTTCGAGAGCGCGTTGCGGCAATCGTTATAATTGTTCTCCCAGCGGTCAGTCTTGATCATGCCGGGCAGTACGGCATTGACACGAATACCGTATTTGCCGAGGTCAAAGGCAAGCGCGCGCATCAGGCCGAGCGCCCCCGACTTGGAGGTGGTGTAGGCAATGCGGTCGGGAATGGCGCGGTAAGCGGTATTGGAGTTGACAAAGACCACAGAACCTTTTTGCTTCTTCTCAACCAAGCGGGAGGCCATGGCCTCCACCAGCGCGTAATTCGCCACCACGTTGGTGTTGATGACGTTGATGAAGTCGGAAAGCGGATTTTTAAAGATCTGCTGACGGATGCCGAGGTTGGCGGCGTTGAGGACAAGGCAATCAACGGTCATGCCCTTTCCGTCAAGATCGGCAAACATATCCTTGATGCCCGCCTCGTTGATGCTGTTATCCTCGTTCACAAGCGCCAGCGCATAGCCCTCCACGCGCACGGCGGGATAGGCGGCGCGCAGGGCGGTCACGGCGCGCTCCTTGCTTTCCTCACCGCGGCTGGTGATCACAACATCGTAGCCCTCAGAGGCAAATTTCTCAGCGACGCCATAGCCCGTATTGACGGTAGCGCCGGTAATCAGAACACATTTATTCACGGTCTTGGTTCTCCTTTAGAAATAGAATTTTGTCTCGGGCGGGCGGATATCGGTCAGCGCACCCGTGTAGTGACGCAGGGTGTGCGGCTGGTAGGGGTGCTTGAGGCACTCCTCCTCGTTGATCTCAATACCAAGGCCGGGCTTCGAGGGAATGGTGATGTAGCCGTCCTTGTATTCGAGCTCCTCGTTGGTCACGTCGGCACGCCACGTGACGTCGCTATACATAATTTCAAGAATGGAGAAATTGGGGCAACAAGCGGCGATCTGCAGCGTGGCTGCGTTCGCCACGGGGCCCGAGGGGTTGTGCGGTGCGAACGGAATATAGTAGGCCTCGGCAACGGCGGCGATCTTCTTGAGCTCCATGATACCGCCCGCATGGCTGATGTCGGGCTGAATGTAGTCAGCAGCGCGCATCTCAAAGAGATCCTTATAGGATTTGAGGGTGTAAAGACGCTCGCCTGCCGAAATAGCAACGGGCGACTTCTCACGCACGGCCTTGAGAGCCTCAAGGTTATCGGGCGGCACGGGCTCCTCAAAGAGCATGGGCTTAAACTGCTCAAGCTCCTTGGCGATCTTGATGCCCGTGGGCACGTTAAAGCGGCCGTGACCCTCGATAAGGAGGTCTACCTCGCTGCCGACGGCCTCGCGCACGGCCGCAACGCAGCGGAGCGCGGTATCAAGGTCCTTGTTGGAAATTTCAAGGTAGTTCTTGCCGAACGGGTCCCACTTCATGGCGGTGACGCCGCGTTGCACGGCGATTTTTGCCTTTTCGCCAAACTCCTCGGGGGTCTTGGCGCCTGCAAACCAGCCGTTGACGTAAATGCGCACCTTATCGTTGACGCGACCGCCGAGCAGCTGATACACGGGCACGCCGAGATGCTTGCCGAGGATATCCCACAGCGCCATTTCCACGGCGGAAAGCGCGGACATCAGCACGGGGCCGCCGCGCCAGTAGGCATCACGGTAAATATCGTGGAAGTGCTTTTCCACGTCAAGGGGATTTTTGCCCACAAGGTACTCCTTGATGTGCTCAACGGCGCCCTCAAAGGCCTTTTCCTTATACTCAAGCGTGCCCTCGCCCACGCCCGTTACACCCTCGTCGGTGTAAATTTTCACAAACATCCAGTTGGTGCGGAAGCAATCTACCGCAAAAATTTTTACGTCGGTTACTTTCATATGCTCACTCCTCTTAATTTAATTTGATTTCCTTGTAAATTTCGGGAATCACGCGATTTTCTGCCTTGAAGCCCGTGGGGTCGAGCTCGTCAAACATACCGAAATGCAGCGGTACCGCAATTTTCGCGCCCGTTTTGGCCGCAAAGCGTGCCGCATCGGTCATATTCATGTTGTTGCCGACACCGTTGATGGGGAAAAAGACCGCGTCGATCTTTGCGGGCAGATCGGCAAAGATCTCCTTACTGTAGAGCGTATCCCCCGTCACGTAATAGGTTTTCTGCTCCACCAGATCCTCGATCACCACGCCGATGGCGTAAGGGTCGCTGTGTGCCGCCTTCACGGCCGTAAAGCAAAAGCCGTGCTCCGTCCACTCGGTATGGCGCAGAAACTCCACGTAATTGTGCACACCCTTGTGCGCACGCGCCTTGTTCCAGGCGGTGGTGGGTGCCAGCACCGTCATGCGCTTGTCGGTCTTGGCAAAGAAGCGCGGGGCTGTCTCGGGGTCGTAATGATCAAGGTGATCGTGCGTGAAGATCAGCACGTCGGGCGTGATGTCAAAGAACTTCTCCTCCACGGGTACACGGCGGTAATTCTTCGGCTCCACCTTTACGACCGAATCGGAAAGATACGGGTCGATCATAACTGAGACGCCGTCGCGCTCAAAGAGCAGGCCTGCCTGGCCTAACCAAGTGATTTTCATAATGCCCTCTTTTCTTTTGTGAATATACTTTACAAAGTGCGAACGATAGGTTATAATGAAACCGTCTCCTTTGTCATTATATCATTCTTATCACACGAATAGATAGCGCATTTTTCCTATTTTTTATCAAAATCTTACGCTATTGGAGGAAACCCATGCTACAACGCGGCAACGATATTTACTGCGGTATTTTCGATTCCGGCATTTTGCGCCGAGAGGATAGCAAAAGCACGGACAGGCGGGTGATATTTTACGAGCTGGAGCTCTTTCACACCAATACGGGCACCAGCTTCGTGAACGGCGAGCGTTACCCCTGCCGCCGCGGCATGCTGCTCTGCGCCAAGCCGGGGCAAGTGCGGCACAGCGATTTTCCCGTGCGCTGCAGCTTTATCCGCATTGCGGCAGGCAAGGATCCCGATATTGACCGCATTCTTGACGCTGCGCCAAACTGCTTTTATATCCGCGACGAGAGCAAGATCCTTGAGCTGATGGCGCTGTTCGGCAAGCTGGGCACGCTTTCGGTCGGCAGCGAAACGCGCGGATGGGAGACCGCCCACATCAACGCGAAATTTGCCGAGATGCTCTACCGTTGTATGCGCTTGTGGGGGGAGGATGTGTCGGCGGTGGACGGCGCGCCCGTCGGGCGTCTTACGCGCGAGGCCTACGAGTACATCAATGAGCATTATTGCGAGCCCTGCACGCTGGCAGACATTGCCTTGGCGCTGCATATTTCCCCCAATTACCTGCATACGGTGTTTAAAAAGGAGACGGGCACCACGCCCCTCGCGCACGTGCTGCACCGCCGCGTGGAAAAGGCCAAAAAGCTGATCGTGGCGGGCGAGCATTCGATGCTGGAGATCGCCATGGAGACCGGCTTTTCCTCTCAATCGCACTTTAACAAGGTCTTTAAGAAGGAAACGGGGCAAACACCCGTCGGCTGGCGGCGCGACCTTGCCAAAACCTATTAAACTCGCCCCGTTTGGGCGCCTTTTGAGGTTTTCTTGCCGAAGCGGCACGCTTTTTTCTGCTACTTCGGCGCTTTCCTGCTTTCGAAGCAGTAAAAATTTCAGCTTTTTTTCATTTTCGCTTGACAAACGCGGGTTTCTTTGCTATAATGACGGGCGTATCCCCTGAGGGAGTAGTAACGCGGCACCGCCGCGCAGCATGTCAACACAATGGCGCGATGCGCGCCTGGCATGCTTAGCCAACAACGGCAATTACGAGACTCAAGTGTGGCTTTTTGACGCCACATTTGGGTCTTTTTGTTTGCCATTGCGAAAGGAGTATCACAACATGAACGCAGCTTTCTTTTTTACCAATCTGATGCTCGGCGTGGGACTGGCGATGGACGCCTTTTCGGTCTCGCTTGCCAACGGCCTTGCCGACCACGTCATGAAGCGCCGCCGCATTTTTTTGATTGCAGGCACCTTTGCCTTCTTCCAGGCGCTGATGCCCTTTTTGGGCTGGCTCTGCGTACATACGCTCGCGGAGCAATTTGAAGCCTTTGCCAAATTTATCCCGTGGATCGCCCTTGCCCTGCTCTCCTTTATCGGCGGCAAAATGCTCATTGAGGGCATCAAGGCCTGCCGCGAGGGCTGCGACGAATGTGCTGCCGTGGCCGCCAGGCTCAGCATCGGCGCGCTGCTGGTGCAAGGCGTTGCCACCTCCATTGACGCGCTTTCGGTCGGCTTCACCATTGCCGATTACGGCATCGGAGAAGCGCTGATCGCCGTAGCGCTGATCGCCGCCGTCACCTTTGTCATTTGCACGGCGGGCGTGCTGATCGGCAAAAAATTCGGCGCGGGGCTCTCGGGCAAGGCCACGATCCTCGGCGGTGCCATTCTGATCGTGATTGGCATTTATATTTTCATCAAAGGCATTCTCGGCTAAAGGCTTTGCAAGCGTGGCAAGCGACGAGGGCCTTGCAGCGAAACAAAAAGGCTGCCACGGTGCACTTATGCACCGTGGCAGCCTTTTCTTTTACAATCCTTTTTCCTTAAGATCGTGCACCAGCTGCACGTAAAACTCGCGCACGTCAAATTCGGCGATGTTTTCGCGGTTGAGATCGATCACGTCACCGTGCGACACGCCGCGCGCACCCTGCACCGTGATCAGATGATAGCGCGCACCGAAAGCAAAGGAGCTCTCGCCCACAAGCCCGTCATTGGCGCCGTCAAAATAGCGCACGAAGCGATAGGAAAGATTGAGAGGAAAGCGTGCGCTCTTGCCATCGTTCAAGCGTGAGCCAAAGCTTTGGCAAAAGATCCCCTCGGGGTATTTTAATCGGTTGTTTCGCGCCTCGCAGGCCTCGGCGGTAAGATCCTTCACCGCCGCGAGAAAATCGGGGCTCTGGTCCCCCAGCTTACGTGCCGCACGGTTGTAGGCGGCGGCAATCTGCTCCTGCATTTCGGGCGGTGCAAGCTGCAAAAGGCGGTCGGCAAACAGGCACCCGCGGTGGGGCGAGTTCACCGTCGTCAGAGAAGCAACGTAGGGCTCCATGCCAAGCTCCGAGAGCGCATAGCGGCAATCAAGGCCGCCCTTGGAATGGGCAATAATATTCACCTTTTCGCACCCCGTTTCGGCCACAATTGCCTTCACGCGTGCCAAAAGCTCCTCCGCGCTCCGCGCCACCGAGCCTGCCGATTGGTGCTCGCCGTAATAGACCCTCGCACCATGGTATTGCAATTCTCCGGGGATCCGCCCCCAGTAGTTCAGGTGCTTCCAATCTCTGAAAAACACCCCGTGTACCAATAAAATGGGGTATTTGGTATCGCAAAGACGCTCGCCCGCGCGGGCAGCGTTCACGCGCTCCTTGTACAGTTCAAACTCCACCTCATCCATCACCGTTACGATGATACGGCGCAGCATCACGAGATTGAGGATCGGCACCAGGCCGCACAAAACGCCCAGCAGGCGGTGGCGGATGCCGAGCTGATAGGAAGCGCAATAGACGCAAATGATGCCGTTCCAGAACAAAATAAAGAATGCCGCCGTCGCAAACAAAAGGCTCCACCAAAACGGGGGTGTCGCGCCCAAGCGGACGAGCAATACGATATGATAGATAAGCGAGGGCAAAAAGGCATAGGCAAACACCAGTAGGCACAAGGCACCGTGATGCACCACGCGAAAGCGCAAGCGGCGGTAGGACGGCAAAAAGACACCCACCAGCAGCTGAAACAGAATCGCAAAGGCAAGAAAAGGCAGACGCCACGCATCACGGTGCACAAGCAGCAGATAAGCATTGGCTTGCAGCACAAACACCAGCGTATAAACCAAATACCGTATATGCAGGTATTTTCGCATCGTGTCACCCCCTTTTATCTTATTATAACACCAACTGACCCGAATTGCAACAAAAAGCAGGGCCGCCGTTTCCCGCGGCGGCCCAACGTAGGCAATCATAAATTTTACAGGCAGTAAATGACGGCCGCCACGCGCTTGGCCGCCTCGGCGATCGATGCGATCGATGCGTATTCGCCCATGGTGTGAATGGGGCCGCCCGCAACGCCGATCGAGTCAACGCAGGGAATGCCGCATTCGGTCACATACGCGGCATCGGAACCGCCGTTGGCAGCACGGCAGGTGAGGGTGGGCAGACCGTTTGCCGCATAGATCTCATTCATTTTGGCAAGGAGTGCCGCATTTCGCTCGCAATACTCCATCGGCGGGCGGTAGCTGACCTCGGTAAGTGTGGTCCTACACCCCTCAAGATAGGTGTGCGCGGCGATCGCGCGGATGTTCTGTTCGATCTCCGCCTTTTGCGCAGCATTCAGGAAGCGGATATCCACTACGAATTCGCAAAGCTCGGGCACGGTATTTGCCGCAGTACCGCCGCTGATCAGACCGCAATTGCAGGTAATACCGTCCGCATCCTTGTATTTTTCGATTTCGAGAATTTTATGCGCAGCCTCGGCAACGGCGTTGATGCCGCCACCGCACTCCGAGGAGTGCGCAGCCTTGCCTTGCACGGTAAATTTCACGCGCCAGATGCCCTTACGCGAGAGCACGGCGGTGCCGTTTCTAATGCCCTCAAGGTTCAAAAACGCAACGCTGCCCTCTGCTTTTTTGCAAATATAGTTGATGGTTTCCTTATTGCTCGGCGTGCTGCCCTTTTCCTCGTCGGATTGCAGCAAAAAGAGCACGGGGCGCTCGTCATAGCCGATCTCACAAAGGGCGTCCATGGCAAGCATTGCGGCCACAAGCCCCCCTTTGCAATCCTTGGTGCCGGGGCCGTAGAGCCTGTCACCCTCACGCCGAACGACGGGCTCGCCCCAGCTGCCGACGGGAAATACCGTATCCATGTGCGCCGAGACCGCCACGGGTGCCCCCTTGGCATGGGGGTTAAGCGTGATGCAGATCGCATCGCCCGACACGCTCTGTCGCGAGACCTCTATCTCCCAGCCACGCTTTTCGGCGAGGTCGATGAAATACTGTCCCACGCGATCGACACCCGCCTTATCGTCGGTCGGGCTTTCGATGCGGCACACGTCGGCCAGCATATCGGTATACGGTTCCTTGATACGGTCAATAACCTCAAACAGCTCTTTACATTTCATTTTTATCACCCAATTCCTTTGTAAATTACAGTAGCGTTTTGCGCAACACCGCCGGTGCCACCGCGCTGATATACGCAGGCGGTACGTCAAGGACGGTGCGACAGCCCTTTTGGCGCTCGGCAGACAGACGGTAAGCGGCGCGTGCGTAAGCCACCAATACCGAGGCGGTAAACTCGGGGTTGGAATCCAGCTTCAAGCTATACTCAATGATGTGACTGTGCTCTTTTTCAAAGCCGGTCTTGCCGCTGCGAATAACGCGGCCGCCGTGCGGAATGCCGCTGTGCTTTTCGGCCAGCTCCTCGGCCGTGATAAAGGTGACGGTGGTATCGTAATCGGCAAAGTAGTTGGGCATTTCCTTAATTTCTTTTTCAATTCTGGCAAGATCTGCGCCCTCGCGGGCTACCACGAAGCACTCACGCGTGTGCTTTTCTCTGGTGGTGAGTTTGGGGGCAGCACCGCTGCGCACGGCCTCCAGCGCCGCCTCAACGGGCACGGTATACTGTCTGGCATCGGCCACGCCCTCAATGCGGCGAATGGCATCGGAATGCCCTTGGCTGACGCCCTTGCCCCAGAAGGTATAGTCCTCACCCTCGGGCAAAATGGCGCTTGCCATCAAACGGTTGAGCGAAAACATACCGGGATCCCAGCCTACCGAAATGATGCCGACCTTGCCCGCGGCGCGCGCGGCGCGATCAACGTTTGCGTAATGCTCGGGAATTTTGGCGTGCGTATCAAAGCTATCCACCACGTTAAAATGCGCGGCAAGCGCAGGGGTCTGCACGGGCAGATCGGTGGCGCTGCCGCCACACAGGATCATCACGTCGATCTCCTGCTTCAGCTCCACCGCCTTATCCGCGTGATAGACGGGCACACCCGCGGTGCGCAGCTTCAGGGTTGCGGGATCGCGACGCGTGAACACCGCCACCAGCTCCATATCATTGTTTTGACGAATGGCCGCCTCAACGCCGCGACCAAGATTGCCGTAACCGAAAATACCGATGCGAATCTTCATAACCGTTCCTTTCAACAGGTGGATTTTACAACAACATTATAGCACTTTCAGCGAAAGCCGTCAATCGTTTTTTGTCAATTATCGAGGCGTGAAAAAAATTTTCCCTCCCAAACAAAGCCACGCGTAAAACGCGTGGTATGCACCAGCCGTAAAAGGGCAGATTGCTATCGAGCATCTCAAGATGCATCGAATAATTTCCAATCGTGCCAAAAGCACCACAGCTGAAAATTCAGCTAATCAGCCTTCTCCTGCGGGAGAAGGGGGACCGCGTTAGCGGTGGATGAGGAGTTACCTTGCGTCTGTAACACCTCATCCGTCACGCATTCGCGTGCCACCTTCCCCCACTGGGGAAGGCTACGATCGCTCCACGCCTTT
>JAFTKK010000024.1 GCA_017453325.1 Clostridia bacterium | reverse complement strand
ATCCACCACCTACGGTGGTCCCCCTTCTCCCACAGGAGAAGGCTTATGTTACATCTGCTCCAAAGCAAGGGTATAACCTTTATTGCCCACCCGCATAGCGGGTGGTTGTCTGTTTCGCGCTTCGCGCGGGGCGGCCTAAAGGCACTAAAACAAAAACGGCACCGATACCAGAGCATCGGTGCCGTTTTTTACTGGGGCAAAAAGCCCTCGAAGATAGGGGACACGCCCCTTTCAAGATAGCGGCGGTAATCGGCCTCGTCTCGCACGGTATACACGACCGAGCCGGCGCCGAAGAGCCGCAGCCCCACCCGAAGCGCCAAACGGCGGGGGTGGTGCCCGTCCCACGCGTGAAACTGCGGGCGGCACAAAAAGGTCAGCAGCAGGGCGGAAAGTGCGAAATTGAGCACCTTTGAGCCCTTTTTCTTCTCTTTGATCAAATCGGTTGACAAAAGCCCGCGCACCGCATGAGGGCGATGCTTTTTAAACCAGCGCAGCAGCAGCGGATTGAAGCTTTCCACGCACCATTCCCCCGCATATCGGTCAAGGATGGCCGCCACGGCGGGGCAAAGCGCGGTATTGCCGCTCTCGCCCTTGAGCTCGATCAGCAGCGGCACGCGGCCATCTACTGCGTCCAACACCTCACTGAGCGTTGGTATGGTCTCGGGCGTGCCGTCAAGCGAGAGCGCGCCAAGCTCGGCGGCGGTCAGGTCAGCAAGCTTTTTCTCGCGCCCACACATACGGGTGAGCGTATAATCGTGAAAGACCATCACCTCGCCGTCGCGCGAGAGCTGCACGTCAAGCTCAATGGCAAAGCCATGCTCGGCAGCCGCACGGAAGGCAGCAAGCGAATTTTCGGGTACGTTGCCGCCCCAAAGCCCACGGTGTGCATAAGCACGAAGAAAGGGCTTTGTCGCGGCGCGGCGCGCGCGGGGCGCGATCAAGAAAAGCCAGAGCCCCAAGAAAAGCAGCAAGACGCCGCCTAAAATAAGGGCACCAAGCAAGAGGGGATGCATCAGTCCGCACCTCCCATGCCCTCAAGCACGGTGGCCTTGGCCTCGGGCTTTGCGTCACCGTGACGCACAAAGAACATCGTGACAAATGCCAGCGCCACAAACACAGCCGCATACGGAAAGAGGGTGCGCCAGCTGATATAATCGAGGAACAGACCCGACAAAATGGGGGTCACCACCTGCGCCGACATACTGGCGGTGTAGTAAAAGCCCGTGTATTTACCCACGTTGCTGCCGCGGGCAAGCTCCACCACCATGGGGTAGGAGTTGACGTTGATGGTCGCCCAACCAATGCCCGCCATGGCAAAGAGCAGGGGCATGAGAACCTGCTTGACAACCTCGGGGCTTTCGGCGCTGAGGAAGGATGCAAAGAAGAAGGAGGCGCAAAGGATCACCACACCGCCAAGGATCATCTTCTTTCTGCCCAGCTTGGCGGACAGGATGCCCACGGGCAGATAAGCCACAATGGCGGCCGCCTGCGCAATGAGAAGCGTGGTGTTATAGTCCACGTTCAAGACCGTGCTGGCATATACCGAGTATTTACTGGTGACGGCATTGTAGCCCATGAACCAAAATACCACAGAGGCAAGGATCAGCAAAAGGGAGATCCGCTCGCCGCGCGAGAGCGTGCGAACGGCGGTCTCTTTCTGCTCCTGCGTCTCACGGTCAAGCCCGAGACGCGCACTCTCCTGCTGCATTTCGGCAGCCCAGCGCGGCTCGCGCACCTTGAGGAGGAATACGGCAAGGCCCACCATCATGATCCCCGCCACAATGGCGAAGAAGACGGTATAATTCATCAGCGCGTTTTTCGCCTTGCCCGTACCGAACACCGTACCGAGCAGCAGCACCAGAATACCGCCCGCCGTGCCCATCAGATTGATCACGGCATTGGCCTTGGAGCGCAAGGGCTTGATCGTCACGTCGGGCATCAGCGCCACCGCAGGGGAACGGAAGGTGCCCATGGCAATGAGCGTGAAGAAGAGCAGGACCATAAACACCACCAAGGGCGTGTGGTCCTTGGCCGTCACGGCGGCGGCATAGGCCTGCCGTGCGGGCACCACGATATTGGCGTAATCGGGATTGGTAACGCTCTCTCCGTTCTCATCGGTGGCGGTCATGGAGATCGCCACAAACTCCTCGCGAGAGATCAGCTCCTGCAAGGGCTTTTTGCCCGTGATCAGGCTATCGGATTTCCAATCACCGACCTCGGGGTTCGCGTCATAAATGGCACCGAGCGACTCGGTATAAGCCGCACCCTCGGTGCCCGAAACGGCCTCCAGCCTTTTCAGCTGCGCGCTATCTGCCACCGAAAGCGAAACAAGCAGGATCGCGGCGCAGATCGAGCCGACCACGATAAAGGGTGTGCGGCGCCCCGCGCGGCTGTTTACCTTATCGGAAATGGCACCGAAGATCGGCAGCAGCACGAGCGCAAAAATGTTATCCAGCGCCATAATGGCACCCGACCAGGTCTGCGCAAGACCAAACTTATCGGTCAGGATTTTGGGCACAATGGTGTCGTAAGCCTGCCAGAATGCGGTGATGAGAAAAAAGGCAAAGCCCACGAATATCGTGCGTTTATAATTGAGTTTCACGGTTTTCTATCTCCTTTTCTTTCTGTTCTGCCTGCAGCATGGCGTGCACGCGCAGCGCAGCCACCTGCGTTTTGCCGTCGGGAATGTTCCCCGCCATCACCTCGGCCACGAGGTCGTCAAGCGGCATACGGAACACCTCCAAAAATTCATCCTCATCGGTGTGTTGCTCGGCAAAGGTGAGGCCGCGCGCGAGATACAGACGCAGGCGCTCGTCAAGGATGGCGGGCGAGCCGTAAAAATCGCCAAGATAGACCAGCTCGGTTGCCACGGCACCCGTTTCCTCCTTTAATTCTCTCAGCGCCGCCTTGCGCGGATCCTCCTCGGGGCTGTCAAGCTTGCCTGCGGGAATCTCCACCAACACGTCGTGAAAGGGATAACGGTATTGGCGCTCCAGCACCACCTCGCCCTCCTCGGTCAGCGGCAGCACCGCCACGGCGCCCACGTGATGCACGTATTCGCGCACAGCGGGTTTGGCGTTCGGCAGCGCGATCTCATCGCGGCGCACGTGCAGGATCTTACCGTCAAATACACACTCGGAGGCGAGCTTACGTTCTTCCAAATTCATATTACTGTCTGCCTTTCCTTGCTTCTTTTTCAAGTCGGTTTTCATACTTATTATACTCCATTTTTCACAATTTGTAAACCCGTTATCCAAAAAGCCGGGCTTTGCGCCAAAAAGTCCCGTGTAAAAGCCGTTATGTGATGAAAAAAGCCGTGCCCTGCACGGCTTTTTTCATCACGTATGGGGACATTATGATCTCACACGCATCAGAGCTCACGGTTTTCGGCGAGGGCACGTTTGATTTCGGCCACGCTGTAGCCATACCGCATCAGGGATGCCACGAAGCGCGCTACGCCCTCATCCTCGCGCGGCAGCACCATGCGCCGCTTTTTGATGAGCTTTGCGCACCGTTTGGCGGGATCCTCGGCCTGCAGTCGCTCCATCACGCGCAAGATCGCGGCATCGTCATAGCCCTTGGCGCGCAGATCTGCCAAAATCCGCTTGTCACCCCAAAGCTTGGCAAGATCTCGCTCGGCCGCGCGCACCGCCTCTCTCTCCTCGTCAAGATATCCGCGGGCGGCAAGAAAGCCGATCGCTGCGGTCGCATCCTCGCTTTTTGCGCCCCGTCCCCGCATTTTTTGCAAAAGCTGCCGCCGTGAGCCGCCGCCCGCCGCAAGCAAGCGGAGCCCCATATCAATGGCATCGGTCACGGCCGCCTCGGCACAAAGCGCGCGGTATTCCTCTTCGGTCAGCGGACCGCATTGCGGCAAACGCGCAAGGCGGGCGGTGAGAACCGTGAGCGTTTCCTCACGCGGCTCCGTGGCTTCTGCCCGCAGGCAGAGTGCCACGCGCGCGCCCCCCTGCAGCGCACGTATGCTGCAAAGGGTCATCTGCTCAGTTGTCATCATCAAGCTTCAGGGCGTGCAGATCGAAATCCTCCTCGTCCTCGTCGTCCACGTCAAACGCCTCCTCGGTCATTTCCATGCTATCAAAGCGCGCGCGGATCTTGGCATCGATCTCGGCAAAGAGTGCGGCATCGCTTTCGAGCATTTTGCGGATGTTATCCTTGCCTTGTCCTAAGCGCTCCCCGTTATAGGAGAACCAGGAGCCGCTTTTCTGAATGACGTCGAGCGCAAGGCCAATATCCACCAGCTCGCCCGCACGGGAAATGCCCTTGCCGTAAAGAATATCAAACTCGGCCACGCGGAAGGGGGGCGCCACCTTGTTTTTCACGATCTTGCACTTGACGTGGTTACCGTAAATATCGTTGCCGTTCTTGAGCTGCTCGGTCTTGCGCACGTCAATGCGCACCGAGGCGTAAAACTTGAGCGCGCGGCCGCCCGTGGTGGTCTCGGGATTGCCGTACATCACGCCCACCTTCTCGCGCAGCTGGTTGATAAAGATCACCACGGCGTTGCTCTTGGAAATGACGGCGGAAAGCTTGCGCATTGCCTGGGACATCAGGCGCGCCTGCACGCCGACCTGCGACTGACCCATATCACCCTCGATCTCCTGGCGGGGCACGAGTGCCGCCACCGAGTCAATGACGACCACGTCGATGGCACCCGAGCGCACAAGCGCCTCGGTGATATCAAGCGCATCCTCGCCGCAATCGGGCTGGGAAACGAGCAGATTGTCAATATCCACACCGAGCGCCTTGGCATATACGGGGTCGAGCGCGTGCTCGGCATCGATAAACGCCGCCTGGCCGCCGGTTTTTTGCACCTCGGCCACGATATGCAGCGCCACCGTGGTTTTACCCGAGGATTCGGGGCCAAAGATCTCAATGATGCGTCCGCGCGGCACACCGCCGATACCGAGCGCCATATCAAGCGACAGGGAGCCCGTGTGCACGGCCTGCACCTCCATGTGCGTATTTTCGCCCAGCTTCATAATGGTGCCTGCGCCAAAATCGCGCTCAAGCTGCTTAATGGCGGTGTCGAGTGCCTTTTTTCTTTCGCTTGCATCTGCGCCCGCAAGGGAGACGGCGGTTTTCTTCGTGGTTGCTTTCATGGTGCTGTTACCTCTCTTTTATCGTGATCGGCGCGCGATGGATGCGCTGCCTTTGCTCTTACTGCTCTCATTATACAGACAAAAAAAGCATTTGTCAATAGGTTTTGGAGATATTTTTTCCGAAAACGGAAATATTTTCTTATTGGCACATTGATTATTTTCGCGTCAATACTTTTATTTTTCCCAAAACAAGCCAAAAAGCCGATGCCCCCACCGCCACGGCGCGCTTTTTCACCGTCAAAGCCATCCAAGTACCGCAAGTCCCTCGGCGTTTCTTCCATTTTTCTTATATACGCACGCGCGCAGCGCGCCTACAAGCCCCACGCCGCGCGCCCCGCGGCGCCAAGACACCGTCACACGCCTACGCTGCATCACGTGCGAGCATGACCGCACGCCATGCGCAGCCTTGCAAATTTCCAAATATTATATCTACATTTTCCAATTTCAAAATTCGCATTTTTGCAAATTTTCCAAAGAACGCAAAAAACCAGGGCGTTTTGCGCAAAAACACCCTGATTTTTCTATGATAAGCCCTTAGGCTCTCTCAAACATATCGGCCAGCCGCCTTGCCACGGCAGCAAGCTGACAAAGGCAAGCCTGCCCCTCGCTCACCGGCACCGCGCCTTACTGAAAAGCAATCGTCATCTGCACGGCTTTTTTCTCGCCCGCGCCAAGGCGGAACATCTGGCTCTTTTCCTCAATGGCCGACACGCCCTCAAAGGAGGCCATGCCGTACCAGGGCTCCACGCAAACGTAGGGCGCATCCTTGGCCGAGGACCAGATGCCGACGTAGGGCGCGTCACCGTAATCGACCGTGACGCTGTGCGCCGAGGTATCGGACTTTAACGTAAGGCGCCTTGCCATGCCGGACAAGAATACACCGTCCACGCGAAAGAGCTCGTGCGACAGGCGGAAGCGGCGATTGCCCTCCAGCAGGTAGGGCGCACGCTTGCCGCTATCGTAAAACTGCTCGGTAAACACCACCGCATCGGGATAGCAGGGCTCGGAAAATTCGAGATAGTAATCGGTATATTCCCCCTCGCCCCCCAGCGGCACCTGAAAGCCGGGATGGCCGCCGAGCGTGGCATACATCATCTCCTCGCCCTCGTTTGCCACCGTGAGGTCGCAGCAAAGCGTGTCGCCCGTCAGCACGTAGCGCACCGAAAAGCGAAAATCAAAGGGATAATAGGCCTTGGTGCGCTCGTTTGCCGCGATCTCAAGCGTAAGTGCCGTGTCGCTTACCTCCACGGCGGCAAAGGTCGCGTTCGGCGCAAAGCCGTGCTTGGGCATCGGGTATGTCTTGCCACGGTAGGTGTATTTTCCCTCATACATGGCGCTGCAAACGGGAAAGAGCCAGGGTGCGGTGCGCCCCCAGAACGCGGGGTCGGCCTGCCACATATATTCGCAGCCGTCTGCCGCAGAAACAGCGGAAACGATCTCGGCACCCACGTCCGAGATCTTCACGGTCAGCTTATCGTTTTTCAAGGTATAGATCATCGCAGTTTTTCCTTTCGGTCTTTTTCATCATTGTATCACATCCCGCGGCCACTTGCAATAAAACAGCAGAAAAGTTATAGCGAAAGCCAACATATTACCGCTGCTCGCGCGGCGAGCGCCCCGTGTATTTCTTCATCAGGCGGCTGAAATAATTGACGTCGGGAATGCCAACGGCCTCGGCCACCTGCGCCACATTCAGCCCCGTGTTTGCCAGAAGATCGAGCGCCGCGTCGATCCTGATCTGCAGCAAATAGTGCTTGGGCGACGTGCCCGTGCTCTCCTTAAACACGTGGGCAAAGCGCCCCACGCTCAGGTGACACATGGCGGCATAATAGGCCACGTCGTGATTTTCCGCGTAGCGGCGATGCATCACGCGCAGCACCTCGTCCATGCTGTGCTCGAGCGTCGGGCTCACGGCCGTCTCACGGTAGGCCACAGCACGCGCCACGGCCGCAAAAAACTGCTGCAGCAGCGCCGCCGCACTCTGTTGCCAATGGGGCTTTTTGAGGCAAAACTCGTCTACCATATCGCGAAACAGGCGCTCGGGGCGCTTGCTACCGCCGACGCGTATCACGCGCTCGGCGAAAATGCCGTATGCCCCCAAAAGCTCCTCAACGGCGGTGCCCGAAAAGTGCACAAAGGCGGTCACGCTGCGGTCACTGCCGAGAAAGGCATATTCCTGTCGCTCGTGCGGGCGGTAAAAGACCAGATCCCCCGCGCTCGCCACACGCACGGTGCCGTTTTCAAAAATGCGGCAAGCACCGCGCAAAATATACAGCATGTAGTAATCCTGCCGCCCCGCCGGGCGCACCATGCGGTAATCATGCTCACCCAAATGCTGCACGTTGCAATTGTTGATCTCAAGGAAGCGCCCCGAGACCTTATCGCTGCTGATCTGCATCCCAATCACCTCAATTGCCATTTTAACAGATGCCGCAACGTTTGTCAATAGCAGCTTTGTGCTATTATACGACAGTTTGATGGATGGCGCTGCGTGCGCCGAGGTGCTATACTGAAGGCAAGGTGCCACGGCACCAATACAGATAAAGAGGAAACGATCATGTTAAAATTTGCAGTTATCGGCTACGGCCACCGCATCGGCGGCATCGTGGATAAATTGGTTAACAGCGGCGAGGCCACCCTCACGGCTGTGATGGATGTGGATCTTGACGCCGCACGCGCCAAGGCTGCAGAAAAGGGCTACGAGAACGTCACATACTACACCGACGCCGAGGAAATGCTGAAGGCCGAGACCCTTGACGGCGTCCTGATCGGCACGCGCTGCACGCTCCACACGGCTTATGCCCTGCTGGTTGCCAAATACAACCTCCCCCTCTTTCTCGAAAAGCCGGTTTCCACCACCGAGGAGGATCTTGCGCGCCTTGCCACCATCCTGCCCACCATGAACGAAAAAACCGTTGTCTCCTTCCCCTTGCGCACCTCCGCCATTCTCCTGAAAGTGAAGGAGATCGTGGATTCGGGTAAGCTCGGCAGCGTGGAGCACGTGCAGGCCTACAACAACGTGCCTTACGGGCGCGGCTACTACCACAAATGGTACCGCGAGGAAAAGGAAACGGGCGGCCAATGGCTGCAAAAGGCCACGCACGACCTTGATTACATCAACTATCTCTTAGGCGGCCTCAAGCCCGTGCGCATCTGCGCAGCCAAGTCGCAGCGCGTGTTTGGCGGCGATGAGCCCGCAGGCAAGCTGTGCGCCGATTGCGATAAGAGTAAAACCTGCCTCGAAAGCCCCTATAACGTCAAGAAGAACGGCGACCGTTATCTGATCGGCCCCTATTGCTGCTTTGCCAAGGACGTGACCATTGAGGATAGCGGCAGCTGCATCCTGGAATATGAAACGGGCATGCACGTGGTCTACACGCAAAACTTTGTGGCACGCAACGGCGCAGGCAAGCGCGGCGCGCGCCTCATCGGCTTCAAGGGCACGCTGGAATTTGACTGGGTCACCAGCAAGATCAGCGTCTTCCGCCATCAGGAAAACATCACCGAGGAATACCGGATCAACGGTGCCGGCGGCTCTCACTTCGGCGGCGACCAAAACCTCGTTGAAAACTTTATTGATGTCATGAAGGGTATCGCCCCCTCCGATGCACCCCTCAGCGAGGGTATCTTCAGCGCAAAGCTCTGCCTTGCCGCCAAAAAATCCTCTATCGAGCACGTGTTTGTGGAGCTTTAAGGAAAGCTTTTGCACAAACAAAAAGACAGCGACCGCAGTCGCTGTCTTTTTTGTTTGGCACACCCGTGGGGTGTTTTTACTTTTCAAAACGGAAGGTAGCCTGCAGCAGCTCCTCGCTATTGGGGCCGACAAAGACCTCAAACTCACCTCTCTCGGCCGCAAACGTGCCGTCGGCGGTGTGGAAGGCAAGATCCTCCTCGGTGAGGGTAAAGATCACGGCCGCGCTCTCGCCGGGAGCAAGCTCCAACTTGGCAAAATCCTTCAATTCGAGCACCGGGCGCGCCACGCTCGCCACCTTATCGCGAATGTAGAGCTGCACGGTCTCCTTGCCTGCGCGCGTGCCCGTATTGGTCACGGTCACGCCGATCTCAAGGGGTGCGGCGGGGGTCATGACCTCGTCGCTGAGGATCAGCTGATCATAAGCATAGGTAGTGTAAGAAAGTCCGTGACCGAACGCGTAAAGAGGTGCTACGGGCACGTCAAGATAACGCGAGGAATAGCCACCCTCATACACGGTCTTGGGGCGCTTGACGGGGCGACCCGTGTGCATATGGCTGTAATAAATGGGGCATTGTCCCTCGGCATAGGGGAAGGTCATGGAGAGCTTGCCCGAGGGGTTGACCTCACCGAAGAGCAGGTTGGCCACGGCGTTGCCGCCCTCGGTGCCGGGCTGCCAGACGTAAAGCATGGCAGGGACGATCTGCGCAAGGTCGGTCAGCACCAAGGGCCTGCCGCCGAAGATCACCGCAGCGGTATTCTTGTTGTGCTTGATCACGGCCTCGGCCAGCTTCATTTGTGCGGGGGAGAGGGTGAGCGTGGCGCGGCTGTTGCCCTCGCCCGTGTGCTGCTGGTATTCACCAAGGCAAAGCACCACGGCATCGGCCTCAGAACTGAGTTCAATCGCCTCCTCGAGGTCGGGCACCTCGGTCTCGCCGAGCTCCCAGCTGCAGCCGCGCACCGTCGCCACCTCGGCGTCGGGCAGCAGCGCGCGAATACCCGAAAGCACCGTCACGCAATCCTCGTCGCGCCCGGCGCAAGCCCAGAAGCCCTTGATGCCCTGCTCCTTCGCGAACGGGCCGATCACGGCGACCTTGCGCACGCTCTTGTCAAAGGGCAGCACGCCCTCGTTCTTGAGGAGCACGGATGCCTCCTCAGCCGCGCGGCACGCGAGATCTCTGTGTGCGGGACAAAGGTGAAGTGCCTTTTCCTCGTCCTCACTTGCGGCACGGTAGGGGTTCTCAAAGAGACCCAAGCGGTCCTTGAGGTCAAGCACGCGCAAGACGGCGCGGTCGATCTGCTCCATGGTGATCTTGCCCTCGTCAAGCAGCTCCTTTGCGTGCAAATAAGTGGTGGCGGACATCATCTCAATATCGCAGCCCGCATTGATCGCGAGCTCTGCGGCGTGCTTGTCGTCCTCGGCCACGCCGTGCTTGATCATCTCGCGGTAGGCGTTATAGTCGCTGATGACGATACCGTCAAACTGCCACTCCTTACGCAGAATACGGTCAAGCAGCAGGCGGTTGCAGGTCGAGGGCACGCCACCGACGGTGTTAAACGAGGGCATGATCATCTCTACCCCCGCATCAATGCAGGCGCGGTAGCCGGGCAGGTAGGTCTCGCGCAGCGTGTGCTCGGACATCTCCACCGCGTTGTAATCGCGTCCCGCCTCGGGCGCGCCGTAAGCGGCAAAGTGCTTGACGCACGCCGCAATATCGTATTTGCCCGTGAGGTCATCGCCCTGATAGCCGCGCACAAAGGCGGCACCGAGGCGGCCGTTTAAGTGGGGATCCTCACCCGTGGACTCCATCACGCGTCCCCAACGGGCGTCGCGCACCAGGTCAAGCATGGGAGAAAAGGTCACGTGCACGCCGCTGACGGCGGCCTCCTTGCCCGACATACGGGCGCATTCCTCCACCAGCTCCTCGTCAAAGGTGCAGCCCATGCCAAGCGGAATGGGATAAATGGTGCGATAGCCGTGGATCACATCCTGCATAAAGAGCAGCGGAATCTTGTGCGGCTGATGCGCAAGGGCAATATCCTGAATTTCCTTCATATCCTTGGCGCCGATAAAGTTGAGGGTCGAGCCGCTTAGCAGCGCCTCCTCCTCCGCGATGCCAAGGCGGGACACGGGACCCGTGATATCCACGGTGTTGTCCTTTTTGAAAAAGATCGCATTGAGCTGCGTCAGTTGCCCAAGCTTTTCCTCCAGCGTCATATCTGCCAGTAATTTACGAATATCCATCACTACACTCCTTATATTGATGTGCTTATCATATCACAGTCGCGCCCGCCGCGCAAGCAGGGGCGGTTATTTTGAAAGGTTTTCAGAGTTCTTCAGCTTTGAAAGAGGCTGCGTCATTTAACGCAGCCCCTTGTTTATTTTTTGCGCAGAATGCGCGAGCTGTTCAGCAGCACGGCAAAAGCACCGAGATTATGCAGCACCGAGCCCGCCAGCGCGCTGATCACGCCAAAGGCGGAGAGGGTCATCATCACGGCGGTAATGCCGATGGAGAGCACCAGATTTTGATAGATGGTGCGGCGCGTCTCGCGCGCAAGCGAGACCACAAACGGTATGTTCATGAGGTTGTTGTTCATCAGCGCAATATCCGCCGAATCAATGGCAAGATCCGAGCCCATCGCACCCATGGCAATACCCACGGTTGCCTCGCGCAGCACCAGCGCGTCGTTGATGCCGTCGCCCACGGCCAGTACGTTGCGGCCGTCGGCCGAAAGGGCCTGCAGTCGATCCAGCTTATCCTGCGGCAAAAGCCTTGCATAGACCTCATCCACGCCAACCGTTTCACCGATCACGCGCGCAGGCTCCTCACGGTCACCCGTCAGCATCACGGTGTGCTCGGCACCCAAGGTGCGCAGGGTGGCAACACACGCGGCGGCATTTTCGCGCACCGTGTCGTTAAAGCAGAGTGCGCCGAGCAGGCGGTCACCCAAGGCCACGTAACTCACGCTTCCCGCGGCGTTTTGGGGAAAGCCCTGCGGAATGACGATACCGAGCGACACGAGCCACTCGGCACGGCCGAAGCGGCAGATCTGCCCGTCGGCACCGACAGCCTCCACGCCGCCGCCCGAGACCTCCGAGACCGCTAAGGTACGGTCATAGTCAAGCTCGCCTGCCGCCGCGATCACCGCGCGCGACACGGGGTGCGTGGAGCCGATGGCGACCGACGCGGCCACGCGCAGCAAGAGGGTCGCGTCAGCCCCCTCAAACGGCACCGCCGCATCAAGCGACAGCTCGCCGCAGGTCACGGTACCCGTCTTATCAAACACCACGGTATCGATCTCGGTCAGCTCCTCGATAAACTTCGAGTTCTTAATGAGAATGCCGCGCTTGGTGGAAACCGAGAGCGCCGCGATCATGGGTGCGGAGCTGACCAGCATCTGCCCGCAGGGGCAGGAAACCACCAAAATGGCAATGGCCTTGGCAATATCGGCGCTGATGAGCGCCACGGCACCCGCCACCGCCAGCACAAACGGAATGTAATAGCCGAGGAAGCGGTCGGTCAGACGCGATTCGGGCACCGAAATGCCCTCGGATTCCTCCAGCACCTTTAAAATTTTCGAAAAAGAGGTATCCACGTGCTCGCGCTCCACGCGCACCACGATCCTACCCGTCAAGTTCACGGTACCCGCGTAAACGGTATCGCCCACGCCCGCGTGTGCGGGCTGCGGCTCACCCGTGAGAGATTTTTGGTCGATATCGGTCTCACCCGAGAGCACCACACCGTCAATGGGAATGCCCGCACCGGGCTTGATCACGATCTCCTGCCCGACCTTCAGCGCCGCCACGTCAACCTCGGTCTCCTTGCCGTCAAGGAGCAGCACGGCGGTGGTCTGCTGCATTTTTTTCAGACCCTCAATGACGTCTCGACCGCCCATGATGCTGCGCTCCTCAAGAAGGTGCACCACGTTGAGAATGAGCGGAATGAGCAGCGCCAAGATCAGCTCGCGGTTAAACACGCACGCGATCACCGCAATGCCCACTAAGATCTCCATCGCGTTGGTGAGATTTTTGGTAAAGATACCCTTCAGGCCCGCCACGATGACAGGCACGCCCTCAATGAGCACGCCGATCACATAAAGGATCTGCGGCACGATCTCGTGCTGACCCTTTAAAATGTAGGTGTAAAACAGACCCGACGCAAGGCACACCAGCGTAATGATACCGCAAACAATATCCTTGGCCAGCTTTTTGCGCCCGCGCTCGGTCAGATTGTCGCGCGACAGCGCCTCGAGGCTGTTACGGCCCATATTATCAATATTTTCCATCATAGCCTCCCGTCAAGGATCAATAAATATCTTGCTATCCCCGTCCTGCACCACGTAAACCTTTTTCAGCTTTTCCATAAACGCAACGGCACGCGCGGCGTAGATCCTGGCCTTTACCACCTCAGAGCTCTCGGGGCTTTCCTCAAATTCGGCCTTCACGCCGTAAAATTCGGCGAGGTCGGTATTTGCGGCAGCAACCTGAATGGCGTGATTGGCGTTTGCCGCAGCGATCAGCGAGGTCGCTTCCGCTTGGGCGGCGGGAATGATATTTTGGCTATACTGGGCTGCACGCTCCTTGATCGTGGTGGCCTGCACGGTAGCGGAGTTGACCGCCTCGTACACGTCGCGCACCTCCTCGGGCATGGCCACGTTGGTAAGCTCCACGGCGGTCAGCGAGACACCGACACCAAGCTGCGCCAGCTTCTCGTCGGCGCGTGTCAGCACCGCCTGCCCGTAATTATCCTTGCCGTTGGTGAGCAGCTGATCCACATCCATTCGTGCCGCCTCGCTCAGCATGGCAGCGCTGACGGCATTGTTGATCATGGAGGAGATATCCTGCACGTACAGGGCATACGCCACGGGATCGGAAACCACGTACTTCACGGAAGCCGAGATCACGGCAATGTTCTGGTCGCCCGTGATCACGTAGCCGCCGTTTGAGGTCGAGGTGGTTTTGGAGGGATCGGTATAATGCGTTGTAATGCTCTGCTCCATCACGTTGCCCGTCGGCACCATGATGACCTCATCAATGATATAGGGGAAGGCGAACATGAGACCGGGCTCATGCACCTGCTCCTCGTAGCTGTTTCCAACCAACTTTCCGAAACGGAGCACCACCGCCACGTTGCCGCTTTGCACGACACGCAGACCCGAAAAGAAGATACCGACCACCACAAGGGCAACCAGGATCAAAAAATATTTGGTGACCGTTTCAAGAACGTCGGCAAATAACGTTTTCTGCTTCATACGCGTTCTCCTTACGGCATCGTGACGCCGTTCTCGTTCGCAGCGGCCTCAATGGCCTCCGCTACGGCATTGATCAGCGCATTGCGATCGGCCTCATCCAGCTGCTGCAAAATGTAAGTGAGATCCTGAATCACGGTCTTGTCACCCTCGATCTCCATGTTCTTCGAATACTCGGTCAGAATGTTAAAGGGATACTCGTTGGCCTTCACCACAAGCACCGTAGAGCTGTTGACGGAGGATACGAGCGTATCGAGGTTTTTGAGGAACTTATAAAGCTCAATGTTTTCCTTTTGTGCCTTGGCGTAGATCTCGGCAACCTTGATCTCGGTCTCGGCCTTGATCTTGGCGGCCTCGCTCACACCCTGACCCGAAATTTCGGCAGCATCGGTATCGGCATCCGTGGTGATCTTGTTGGCGTCCCTCTCGGCGTTGGCCAGAATAATATCAATGTCCTTTTCACGGTCGGCGCGCATCTGCTCAAACACAGCCGCAAGGTTCTCGTCGGGCAGCGACAGGCGCAGGATGCTCACGTCCACCACGTCAATACCGTAATTGGCAAGGCAGGTGTCATGCACACGGGTAAAGATCTCCTCTTGAATTTGGTCGATCTTGATCTCCTCGGCCTCAAGAGAGACCAGAGCCGTGAGGTCATAGCCGCCGAGGGTAGAGTTGGTGGCACTCGAGATCTGTGCCTTGATATAGGACTCGGTCGCGCCCTGTGCACCCACGCTGTTGTGGTAAAGCACGGGGTCGGCGATCTGCCATACGGCATAGGATTGGATGATGATATTGCGCTTGTCCTTGGTGGTGGTCTCAAGTCTGTTCGATTCCAGCGTGATCAGTCTGTTGTCGTAGGAAACCACGGTCTCAAAGGGCCAGGGAAGCTTGAAGTAAAGCCCCGCCTCGGTGGTCTCCGCACGCACCGCACCAAAGCGCAGCACCACGGCGCAGCTGCCCTCACGCACCTGGTAGGTAAAGCCGAACCAGAAGAGCACCAGCAGCACCACGGCAGCGGTCAGATATTTGCCAAGACGACCCATCACGCTGCTGCCCTGCTTTTTGGCGGCAGCCGCGGGGGCGGCGGTATTCGTATTTTTTATCACGTTTTTCTCACTCATAGTAATAACCTCATTCATATACAACGGAACCGATGTTGCCGATGTAAATATTCTCCTGATTGACGCCATCACCCACGATGATCAGCTTGGCGCCGGAATACGCCTCCACGATGGCCTGCATGTATTTGTAATAGCGGTACTGCTCGGAGTTGTTTTCAAGGCTTGCCACCACGTATTCGGTGTGGCACTCGTCACAGGTCACTCGCTCGGCCCCCTCCTCGGGGTGCAAGCGTGTGTAGCAGCCGTCCTTGGGACAGTAATAGGCCGTATCGGCCGCCACGCTTGCGTTAAAGTCAGCCAGCACCTCCTCGGCATTCGCGATCTTTTGCAGCTGCTCAATGCGCGCGCGCGCCACCTCGCTGTCATAATCGATCTGCGCCCAGGCAAGGCGTTCGCCCGCATAGGCCTCGGCATCCAGCAAAAGGCGCTCGGCCTCGATATTCGCGCTGATCATGGCCTGATAGGTATCCGCGATCTCCACGGGCGGGTGGATGCTTTCAAGCACCACGCTCACCACCTCAAGGCCGGTGTGATAGCTCTCCATGTACGTTGTCAGCTCGGCGCGGAAGCTGTCGGCAAAGGCCACACGGTCGGTAGACAGCATGGCGTTAAGGTCGCTTGTGATCGTGCGCGCGGTAATGATCTCGTAAGCCGCCGCGCTCATCAGCTGATCGGGCGCTGCACAGTTGGTCAGATACGCGCGCAGATCGTCAATGCGGTACATCACGCGCAGATTGACGGATACCAGCTCGTTGCCGCCGCCCAGCAGAAGGCGGTATTCCTCGCCGCCGTGCGCCTCGGTCCAGATGTTATCGGCATCGGTCTCGGAGATATAGCCCACCGTCATTTTGCTCACGCTCTCGGTGTTGTAGACCTCCACACTGTCAAAGGGCCAGGGGAGCGTGACGTGCAAGCCGGGCTCCAGCGTTTTCTCCTGCAGGCGACCGAGGCGGTAATGTGCGCCCTCCTCGCCCGATTCGATCATCACAACGCCCGTCACCGACCAGAGCAGCACCACAAAAAGAAGTGCCGCATACGGCAGCGCACGCTTGATCATCTGTATGCTCCAGAGCGAGCGCATGCTGATGCCCGTATTCTTTTCCAGGTAGGTGATGATGCCAAGGTCGCCGCCCTCAACGCCGGGGGCGGGGGCAGAGATCTCGGGGGCTGTGGTCAGCTCATGCCGCACCGACACCACAAACAGCGAGATCAGCACGAACACGGCCTTGTAGGCAAACAGAACCGAAAGAATGACGGTCAGCCAGCTTGAAAAATCGTAAAACCCAAGCAGCTTGATCACCACGGCGCAGGCCACGGTCAAAACCGCTACGCGCGCCAGCGCAAAGGCGCTTTGCATATTGCGCAACAGCGCCACGTCATAGCGCAGCTCCTCGTTTTCCTCCACGGCCTCGGGTGCGGGCGTGCGGTGCTTGCACCATTTGCCGAACACGATAAAGAGCACAAATAGCGCCACCAGCACCACCGCCACGAAATAATCGAGTGTGCGAGAGGTGGATGCCCCCCGTGAGGTGATGAAGAAGGTCACGCTCAGCGCCGCCGTCACCAACGCAAGAAGCGTGGCCAGAATGGCAGCCTCGTGCGAAACGATCGCGTAACGGCACCGCTTTGCCGCATCACGGGAGAGTGTGCGCAAGCGCCACGCGATGCGCGCGCGCCGCGAAGCTGCACCGTCCGGCGGCACGGCGGCCGTCGGGGGAGCGCTGCCCCCCGCCTTTGGGCGGGGTATCAGTAACAGTAGGCTAATGGCCGCAGGAAGGGCCAGGATCAGCGCAAGCAAAAGCAAGGGGCGGAACCCTGTCCGATATTGCAGCAGGATCAGCGTCGCGGCCGCAGCCACGAGGCACAAAACCGATGCAAGCGTCACATACCTTGCCCCCGACGTGCGCGAGTGGGGTTTGGAACTCATACATATACCTCCATACACAACAGTTCGTGTCAAACGTGCGATTCAAGTGCAAAAACGAAAAAGAAATGCCATCCGACATAAAAATGCATAGTTTTATTATAATATCATTATCGTTATTTGTCAAGATTGCCGTAAAAAATACATGCGCACCACTATTTACCAATTGCACACCCACACCGCGCCGCACGCACTATGTTACCCTCCCCTACATCTAATTACGCGAATTGCCGCAATGCTTGCACAAGCCCGCAGGGGCGCTTCATGAAGCGCCCGCGAGATTTTGCACCACGCCAAAACGGGCGATTCGTGAATCGCCCCTACCACAAAAAATGCAACCACCGTGCCTCTCGCCCTTGTTCGCACAAATCCGTAGGGACAGGCGTCCCCGACTGTCCTTGGCTCCCTCCGGGAGGGAGCTGGCGCCGTAGGCGACTGAAGGAGCCCGCGCAACTTTCCCTCTTGCACTCGCTATCTACTTCGCACCCTGTTCGCACCCCGCCCCGCACCACAATAAAACAAACAAAACCACGCGTAAAACGCGTGGTATGCACCAGCCCTAAAAGGGCAGATTGCTAGCGAGCATCTCAAGATGCATCGAATAAATTCCAATCGCGCCAAAAGCACCACAGCTGAAAATTCAGCTAATCAGCCTTCTCCT
>JAFTKK010000023.1 GCA_017453325.1 Clostridia bacterium | reverse complement strand
TGCCTACATCCACTTTTACAACAACGAGCGCATCCAATTAAAAACAAAACTGACACCGCTTGAAAAACGATGCCAGTTTGTTGCTTAATTACTACACCCCCGGGGCTTTTTGTGCTGTCCGCACAATTTGGGGCAGTTCACGAGAGCGGCAACGGGGCCTTTTTCTCACGTGCGCCACAGAAATGGCAGTTTTTTGAACTTGGTTTCCCGAGGCAGGAAACGCAAATGTCAACCCCTATTTTAGAAATTAAGCAAATTTTTTAATACCGAGGCTATCAAGCTCGGCATTAAAGAGCTCTCGGGCAGTAGACCAATCAAAGAGTTTACGGGGCAAATCATTAAGATAATCACAAGCTTTGGCAATGTCGTTGTCGCTGTACGTGGATATCGGCACACCCTTCTTGATGAAGCGGCGTAGGATCCTGTTCTGGTTCTCATTTGATCCTCGTTCAGATGAACAATATGGATGGCAATAAAAGACTGTTGTACGAGTGGAATTACCTCGGGTCGATAATTCCATTCTTCTCCAGTCTGCAAACTCGCTGCCATTATCACACGTGATCGTCTTGAAGATCTTACGAAATTTAGTGATTCCAAGCCTTTTTTCAAGGTCATCAAGCACGGAAACAGTGGATGCGACGCTTTTATCCGTAGCGCGAAAAACAAGCTCAAAACGCGTTTTTCGTTCTGTGAGAACCAGCAAAGTATTACCTTTTCGTTTAGTACCTATTACACTATCCAATTCCCAATGCCCAAATTCTTTACGCTGCAACACATGCGGAGGGCGCAAATCAATACAAGTACCGCGAGGTGGATTTTTCACTTTTTCCACCTTGCGGTATTTTCTTTTTCTTTCGCCTCGACAAACGAGGTCCTTATTGGTAAGACGACGGAAATAACCCTTATCAATATAGTTATATAACGTGGTGACACAGATCTGCGTATTCACCGGGATCTGTTCACGTCTAATCGTGGCCAAGGCAACGGCAGGCGAAAGCTTGCGCTTGAGGATCAGTGCCTCAATCACACGAAGAGTTTCATGGTCGTTTCCAATCTTGGGCTGAGCTCCCCGGGCCTCTTTATTAAAATCTGCATTTCTTTGCGCTATATCTGCACTGTATCTTTTTGTTTCGGTCCAGTCGCCATTACGATGCATATAAAACCCACGCTTGAGCTCGTAATAAATTGCCGGGTTCGAATATCCCAGGACCTCAGATATTTTTACAGCATTCAGATGCAGCACGTTATACATGCGCTCGATTGATTTTCTTACCTCATACGTCATTCGTGTGTAACCCATTGTCAAGTGCTCCTTTCACCAAAAAGGCGGAAGGCAGTGGGGCGGCGCCGGCTAACCCGCCTTGGCGCGCGCCCCACACACGCCGTTCCGCCCCAATTTTCTTTTGAAATTCCTGATCTATCCCTGAGCCAGACCCTTGACAAGAATGTGCTTGCGCGATCACCGCAAGAAGAAAATAAGCCCGAGAGGAGGTGATAAGATGCTTTACATATTCCTGTGCAATTTCATCAACCGATACTCCCCAGCATTGCTTGATTTAATTGCAAAGATGCTCGCCATCTTATAACCCCTCACGGGCTTGTGTGATCATTATATCACGCAAGCCCCTTCTTGTCAAGCCTTGAAACTTCAGAACGCCGGTGTTATCCCTAAGCCAGACCCTTGACAATAATGTGCTTGTGTGATCCCTTAAAAAGGAAATAAGCCCGAGAGGAGGTGATAAGATGAAACGGTTTTACATAAGCAATTGGATTAACTTCCACTCCTACATGATAGTAGATCTAATTGCAAAGATGCTCACCATCTTATAACCCCTCACGGGCTTGTGCGGTAATTATATCACACAAGCCCCTTCTTGTCAAGCCTTGGATTTCGGGAACCTCCTCCGCGGTTCCCCCCAACACCACACTGTGGTGTTGGTACCCCTCCTCCCTGCGAAATGTTTCATAACGTCTGTGCAAACTCAAATGTGGGGTATGTAACGGTTTTCCTAACTTTTCTCTAACACGCGGGGAGAAAACTTAAGAAAGCCGTTACATCTTCCCGAGGTCTAAACGACCTCGATTTGATTTTTCACATCCGCCATGAAGCTGCGCAATCAAGGAAGTGAAGGCAAGGCGCAAGCGCCTGGCTTTCACTTCCCATTTCCATTTTTGGGAAGATGCGCCGCCTGCGGGCGGCGGGATGCGGGGTTGGTTGCCGCATGAGTTCACCAACGGCGACCGAGGGCGGCCGAACACCCTCGGGGTTGCAAAGCCGAACAGCTATTAAGGCAGGTGGAAAGGATGGATATCGTGAGCTTAAGCGACAAGGCTATTCAAAGGCTGAAAGAGTTTCTTTTCAGCGCCGGTTGGACTGCCGAGCAGATCCTTGATCTGATCGACTACATCACGAAATAAAAAATACCCGAGGAGCCTTTGACGAGCTCTCCTCGAGTATTCCACATATTGCAGATAGGGTGCGAACCTGCCCGCATCCTGTCTGCCAACCCTGTACGCATAGTATACCACAAACAAAATTATTTGTCAAGCCCCCTGCTCAGCAGGGGGCAGAAAGGAAGGAAAAATGACCTATCAAGACCTTATGCATGCCGGCATTGAAATTCAATGTCAGACCATACTTTGCTACTACGACTACCACAACGACACGCGCGTGCCAATCACGCGTGAGGAAGCAGCAGGACATGAGATCAAATATATGTACGTCGAAGACGACACCCTTTACATCGAATTGGAGGTGGAGCTATGAACGAATTTAATTTCAGCGTTCTGATGAAGAAATCCCAAAACTACACGCCGAACGGTCTGATGCTCACATATGCGAAGCAGCATCCAAGCACAAGCTTCGGCTATGACAAGCATGGCAGAGCGTACCTGCTCCTGGCCAATGTTCGCTATTTTTACAATCGTTGGCGCGTGATCGCCGTCTCGCCGAACAGCGAAATGGTGACCGTGTATTTAAATTCGGAGGTGAAAACAATATGACAGAAATCCAGGTAAATGCGGTGCGCAAGCTCCGAGAATGTGATACGAAGCCCTTACAGCGTGAGGCGATGCAGATCTATCTTGCACCGCACGTGGCAAATGCACTGGTAAGCTTTTGCGAGCAGAGTACGGAGTTTGCCGAGGCTGTGATGGCAGAGGGTAAGGATCTTGTCGGGTGTATTCGTTCGATGAAGCTGCCGGGCAGGGGCCTCGGGTATCTTTCGGATTTTGAGGTCTACCGTATGGCGGTGCAATATTTCTTTGACGGCGCCGACGTGGAGTGGTCGATGAAAATATCCATGCCAAAATCCCAATCGACTGCGAAAACGGGTGTGCTGGATATCCGCCTGGAGGACTTTTTGTTCGGAGGTAACGTATGAGGTTGGTACATCAGCTTTATAAGATGGCTTCCTACTATCATCGGCCGTGATCAGGACATTGGGCATTGACATTTGCACTTTTCCAACGAAACGATAATTGGGATTTAATCGTCGTTTGCCGTTTTTGCCTTGGACCCAAGCCTCTTCCGCAGAGATCAGGCGCACACCTTTTTCCTTTAAGCCATAATTCACACTTGACAAATTTCTTTCACCTCGCTATAATAGAAATTGCCATCACCCCGACCAAAATGAGTTAGGGGAGTAGGGGGGAACTCCGCCCTACCGGGGAAGAGCGCCTGGCTTTTAGCGCGAGACTTCCCGAGCCACTCGGTTTTACCGGGTGGCTTTTTTATATTCAAACCTTTTCGCCCTGCTCGCGGGCGTTGCATGGGAATCACCTTCCTTCAATAATGTAAAAAAAGGTGGGGAGAAGATCTCCCCACCCATTCAATTACGCAGTGGGGCTGCGTTATTGACAATAATAATTCGGCGCAATCTATTTTGCACCTTCAAAAAATGCTTTGCGTTCAGCACACTCCGCGAGAAAATCACCTACGGCATCCTCGCAAATTTTGCTAAACGCTGCACCAAAATCGGTTTTGCTGGTCGGTACCTTTTTTTGTTGAGAAAGTTCGTTTTTGAAAATAGAAGCGAACCCAACCGGACGCCCCACATCATCCAGCTTGTCATATACACTAATATTTTCTTTGGTCACAACCACATAACATGATATACGACGATATAGCTGCAGTAAGGTATCAAACTTACTATACTTATACTGGTAATACCAAAATTGCAATGGTACCACAGAAGTAATCACGATCATTTTTCCATTGAAAACCTTGTTGGAAAACCGTGACTTCACACTAGAAGCTGTATTGTTATCCAAAATTTTTAGAAGATCCTCAAATTCAAACGTTTGGTCTCGCAAATCATCGAGTATGATAGCTTTTTGCCCCAAATAATCTTGAAAAGGATCGTTTGATGAAGAGGACACACAAAAATCATATCCAAGCGACGCAAGAAACTTTTTTGCATAATATGTTTTTCCCACTCCTCCTTGACCTTGAATAAAAACAACCTCGATATTACGCTCGGGATTTAGCACCATACATTGGCACTGCAATTTCCAAAGGATTTGGAGCTTATTAAACGCTACCGCTTTTTCCGAGACAGGCAGAGAATTAACATATTCAAGCTGCTGTGCATAAGAATATTTTTTAAAATCGCCAAGGATTTTTGACTTTTGAATTTCACTTTCAAAATCGAAATTGGCAACAACCTCAGAGGGCGCATACTGATGTTTATTTTTTTGCGAATCGTTACTATGTGTCAGATACTGCAGCATGTCTGTCGCACGCCCAATTATTTTTTGAACTTGCGACTCTTGCAAGCCGAACCACTCGGCAACCAATTTGGAATCCACGCCCGAACTGCCGAAATTTAAATAAATGTGATAATGAGGCAAAGAGTCTTTATCCTTGTCGTGCAAAATATAAGCCCATTTTTTAATAGTCCTATATCTGCGCAATGTTTCTTGTATTGGTTCTTTAAAAAATTCGACTCTTGACGTCACCTCATACTGTTTTAACTTCATTTTTACCCCCTGAATTCAAAACAATATGTGTATTGTTGCTCGCTCACGCCAAAAAATGGAAAACCGGCGGGTCAAGGTGGAATTCTTCCACCTTTTCCCTTGGTTTTCCACCTTTTGCCGCGGCGCTTGGACAAGCCCCAAGCGCCGCGGGGTGCTTACGCACCTTTTTTTGCAGGAATACCAAGGGTTTATAAGGTTTTGTACACCCCGTGCCGCACCACCTTGTTTTCCACCTTTTCCACCTTTTGCAAGGTACTATGTTGTCACAATGGAATTAGCCAAAATTACATCGATGCATCTTGCTCGGGGAAATTTACCGGTTGAGAAACCACATCTGCATTTTCCTCGACAGAATTATCAGGACGATCAGGCAAAAGCGTAGCAAACGCCTCCAGCATTCCTTTACGTCCCGCATAATTTGGATCACGATCTTGGCATTTTGGATTTTTGAAATACACCAATTCCACCGGAATCAACTGATCGTTGATTTGCAAATAAAAATTCACATACAGCTTTTTCTTTTGAGTTTTCTGGTCGGTGTAAGAACCATACTTTTTGTACAACGTTACTTGCATTTTCTGCTCCTTCGCCTATACGGCATCAAAATATATTTACAAGCCTAACGGCATTGCATCTTAAAAAAAGGGGGGAGTGGTTTTCTCGCCGCCACTCTCGGCGCGGCCAGTAAGCAAGGTCGTACGACCTTGCTTACTGGCGTGCCTCGCTTACGCGAGAAGAACAAAGAAAAAGAAGAGTGAATGGAATTCCGCTCCAAAAATTAAGCGGTATTCCTATTCACTCAACATTATAAACTTCAAACCCGAGGCAGGAAAAGGCCAAACCTATTGACATACAAACTAAAATATAGTATAATAAAATATTACAAAAGGGAGGTGACAAACGTGGAAAAGGATCAAAACAACAAGGACAATTTGCACGATTTTTGGGATATTTCCGCGCTTGTTCCGCCTCGCCGCACAGGTACGGCGCATGTTCCCAAGCGCCCCGCGCCCCGCGATACCTCTGCCGTGGATATTACGGTGCCGCCGCACGGGCACGAGGCGTCTGCGATCAAGCAGCAGTCACAAGAATGCACAAAGCACTCCCTCGTGAATGTGATGTCAAACCGAGGCAGCGTGATGGTGGGCGACGTGCCCTTGCCCCCGCGTGCCGTGTCGCTCGCACCCGACGAGAGCGAACATAAAAAAATCCCACCCGAGCTTGTTTACACACCTGCAGGCTCCTCTCTCTTGCGGGAGGTGCGCATTTATCCGCACCGCAAGGATTATACCTACTACGGTGCGTTTCTCAACCATGCCAAAAAGCTTCACCCCATTGAGGGAAAGGAAGCGCCGTTTGCTCCCTTTTTCTCGTATATGCCGCAATATACGCAGCTCACCCGACCGCAGCTGGCCTATTATCTGTGGTGGCGCACCAATTTCCGACGCGGCAAGATTTTGGAGGCGGATTACTCTTATTTGCTGCTCTATCTTTATGAGATCATCAATCTCGGTGAGAGCATAGACCCCCAAATGGGTCAAGAAAGCATACAAAGGCTTTGGCTCTCTTACCGCGGGAGACACCCAAGGCTTGATGCACTCGTGCGTGAATGGCTCTGTGATTATGCACTCATACACCGTCTGCCGCCCCTGTCCTTGCCGCCTGAGCTGCTGCGCGAGCTGGTGCAGGACTGCCGCTTGAAGGAATTTTATATTTCGGGTGCCGAGGGCGATGCGATGTGTGACGCCGTGCTTGCCTTTGCCAGTAATTATGATTATACCAAAAGCAAGTTTTACCGCGGTGATGCCGTGGCGGTCTTTGACCGTGTTTTGCGCGGCGCCGTGGAGTTGACGCTTGCCCACTTATCCGAGAAAAACGGGGAGGATGCTCCTCGTGCGGGAGGCTTTTCCACCATCACGCGCGACAGCTTTACGGGGGCGCTCTGTGCCGCACCGCAGCGGCGGCGCATTGAGGTCGATTTTCTCTCCTTTTCACACACCTATGAGCTGCGTTATATCGTTTCCGACGTGCTCAAATATGCAGAAAACTCCCTGCGTGCCGTGCTGGGTGTGAAGTCGCGTCTGACGGTTTACGAGGTCTCACGCGAGCTGCGCGAGAAGCTGGATGCGTATCTTGCACAGGTGTTGCCCAAGCGCGCCACAAGAGCCGCCGCGGCTCCCGCCTCGGTGCCGGACTATGAAAAGCGCTACGACCTGCCAAGTACCGCTTTTTCGCTCACGAGGGCTGCCCAAATTGAGGCGGAATCCTGGCAGACCACCAAGCGATTGGTCGAGGCCTTTGAGGGAGAAGCTCTGCGAGAAGCACAGCGGGATGCTTCGGTGAAGCCGATGCCCCTGTGCGAGCCCATCGGCCGCGCGACCGTCTCTTCGCCGTCGCCGGCTCCCGCTGCCAAGGATGTGCCTGCCGATAGTACGGCCACGGGCCTTGCCGCCGCGCTCGGTGATCTTTGTGCGCTTGTGACGATAGTGGATCGTGGCGATCGCACGGCGGCACGCGCCTTTGCGCGCGAGCGTGGCGCGATGCTCGATGCATTGGTGGATGAGATCAATACCGCCGCCGGTGATCTGCTCGGCGATATCATTTTAGAGGAATCAAACGGCTTTTATGGCGTGATAGAGGATTATCGCGCACAACTGAAGGAAGAAGGTGTTTTGTCATGACGGAATATATATCTCACGGTGCCGCGTCATCCCGCGTGCCGCGACGTATTTTAAATTCACTCCTCGCCTCGCTTGCCGCAGGCGTGGTTCCGCGTACGGGCGCTCCTTACGTTGCTATCGGCAGAAAAGAGGAGATCGGAGCGTTTCTTAGCGATCTTGAAAATGTGAGTGAGGGCGGCGCCTCCATGCGCTTTCTCATCGGTCGATACGGTAGCGGTAAGAGCTTTTTGATGCAGCTGGTGCGCGGCTATGCGCTTGAGCGTGATTTTCTCACCGCCGATGCCGATCTCTCACCCGAGCGGCGTCTTTACGGTACGGGCGGAACGGGTGTTGCCACCTACCGTGAGCTGATGAAAAATCTTGCCTCCAAGGCCTCGCCCGACGGCGGCGCGTTACCGCGGATCATTGCGCGCTGGATCGGGCAGCTGCAGGCCGAGATCGGCGAAGCGGATGAAACGGGAGAGGCCTTGTGCCGCCGCGTTTCGGAATCTTTGCGCGACGTGGAGTTTATGGTGGGCGGCTTTGATTTTGCCCGTGTGGTCACGGCCTACTATCGTGCCTACATGGCGGGGGATGATGAAAAAATGTCAGCCTGCCTTTGCTGGCTGCGTGGAGAATTTTCCTCCAAAACCGAGGCAAGAAGCGCGCTTGGTATTCCCGTTTCGGTGATCATCGACGATGATAACTGGTATGATTTCATCAAGGTTTTTGCCGTACTGGCACGCAAGATCGGTTACCGCGGCTTTGTGGTCTTCATTGACGAGTGTGTCAATCTTTATAAGATCGTGCACCGCGTCAGCCGTGAAAACAATTACGAAAAGATCCTTTCCATGTTTAACGATGCCCTGCAGGGGAAGGCCGAGGGGCTTTTGCTGGTGCTGGGCGGCACGCCCCAATTTTTGGAGGATCCCCGTCGCGGCCTCTTTAGCTATGAGGCGCTGCGCAGCCGACTTTGTGACAGCCGCTTTTTCGATCCCGAATTTAAAAATCTGATCGGCCCCGTCATTCGCTTGCGCCGTTTGTCCGATGATGAGCTTTATGCTCTTATTGTGCGCGTGACCGCGCTTTATGCGGAATGCTATGGCACGGCACCGCGTCTTGGTGAAGCGGACATGGTGCGTTTTTTGCAGTTTTGTCTGTCCCGTGCGGGTGCCGATGCGCTGATGACACCGCGCGAAATATTGCGTGATTACATGACGGTGCTGGGCATCCTCATGCAAAACCCCAATACGGATTTTGATGCGCTGCTTGCGCGTGTGGCGGGAGAGGGAGCCGATTGCGGCACCCCCTGTGCGGAAAAAGCCCCCGAAACGGGTGAAAAAAATGCTCCTGCTGCACCGCGCAGCAATGCATTTGACCCCAACGACATCATTTTATAACGGAGGTGCATTATGGCAGAAGCGTCACGCATTTTCAGCCGTTTTCCGCCCTTCGTGCAGGATTATATTTTTTCGCATTCCTGGGAAAGCCTGCGCGCCGTGCAGGTGGCGGCGGCAGAGACCATATTTCACACAAATCATCATCTGCTTCTCACCAGTATCACCGCAAGCGGAAAGACCGAGGCGGCGTTTTTCCCCATTCTAACCACGCTATGTGAGCAACCGTCAAGCAGCATTGCGGTGCTTTATATCGCGCCCCTCAAAAGCCTGATCAACGACCAGTTCGGTCGCATGGAGGAGCTGCTGCGTGAGAGTGGTATCCCTGTCACACATTGGCACGGTGACGTGGCGGGCTCACACAAGAAGAAGCTGCTCGATTCGCCTTGCGGCATCTTGCAGATCACGCCCGAGTCACTTGAGAGCATGCTGATCAACCGTTCTAACGATATTCCGCGTTTGTTTGGCGATCTGCGCTTCGTCGTGATCGACGAGGTGCACACCCTTACGGGTAGCGACCGCGGCAATCAGATCCAATGTCAGCTTTCGCGCATCGCGCGGCTGACGGGGAAGCAGGCACGCCGTGTGGGGCTTTCCGCCACCGTCGGCAGCCCTGCGCTTGCCGCCAAATGGCTGGTGGGTGATAGTAATATCCCCTGTGACGTGCCCGAAATTGCACAAAACGGACTTCGTTGGCGCTTGGGGCTGGAGCATTTCTTCTTCGCGAACGAAAACGCAGACCAAAGCAGCGATGAAAAGGCCCTCGACGGTGTGAAAAACGGCGGTCTTGACGTGGGATATGAGTATATGTACGACTGCGTAAAGGACAAAAAATCGCTTGTCTTTTCCAACTCCCGCGAGGAGACCGAATACCTGACCGCCACCTTTCGTCAAATCGCCGCGCGCCGTCACGAGCCCGATGTTTTTCTCATTCATCACGGCAATTTATCCGCCGCCCTGCGTGAGGATGCGGAAACCAAGATGAAGGATGAGGAAGCGCATGCCGTCACCTGCGCCACCGTGACGATGGAGCTGGGTATTGATATCGGCCGTCTTGAGCGCGTGCTGCAAAGTGACGCGCCTACATCGGTCAGCAGCTTTTTGCAGCGTCTCGGGCGCTCGGGCAGACGCGGCGCGCCGCCCGAAATGATGATGGTTTTCCGCGAGGAGGATCCGCTGCCAAACACGCCGTTGCCCCAGCTGTTGCCTTGGGGACTTTTGCGCGCCATTGCCATCATTCAACTCTATCTTGAGGAACGCTTTATTGAGCCCCCGCGCCGCAAAAGGATGCCGATGAGCTTACTTTTCCATCAGACGCTCAGCGTGCTGGCGGCAAGCGGCGAACGCACGCCAAGGGCGCTCGCCGAGCAGATTCTGACCCTCCCTCCGTTTACCGATGTCAGCCGCGAGGACTACCGTACGCTGCTTGTACATATGGTCGAGCACGATTTTCTTGAAATGACCGAGGAAAAGGGCATGATCGTGGGTCTTGCGGGCGAAAAGCTGCTGCGCAGCTTCCAGTTTTATGCGGTTTTCAAGGACAGTGAGGACTTTACCGTCCGCGCCACGGGTGAAAACGGCTCCGCCGAGGAGATCGGCACCATCACCACGCCGCCGCCCGTCGGTGACCGCTTTGCTTTGGCAGGGCGCGTGTGGGAGGTGGAGGAGCTGGATATTGGCCGCAGGCTGGTTTATGTGCATGCCGTGATGGGTAAAATGGAGGTTTCCTGGCCGGGGGACTACGGTGAGATCCACACCAGAATACTTGAACGGATGCTGCAGGTGCTGCGTGAGGATACCGTCTATCCGTATTTGAAGGAAAACGCAGCACGGCGCCTTGAGATCGCGCGCCACCTCGCGCGCAATACAGGCGTGACCGAGCATATGATCCTGCACCTCGGTGGCAGTACGTGGTGTCTGTTTCCTTGGCTTGGAACGCGCGGCTTTCGCACGGTGCGCCGCATGCTTGCGGCACACGCCAAGGAGCTGGGGGTCTTCGGCATAGAATACGAGGGCTGTGCTTACATCAAATTTCATTTAACGGGTGACGGTGCCGCACTTGCGGCCAAGCTTGCGAGCCTTGCTGGCAGCGATATCGATCCCGAAACGCTCGTTTTTCCCTCGGAAATGCCCCTGTTTGATAAGTTTGATGCGCTGCTGCCGCGCGAGCTTTTGCAGCGCGCGTATGCGACCGACCGTCTTGACGTGGAAGAGATGAAGACGCGCTTTCGCGATCTTGCCAAACAATAAATGATAAAATCCCGCTTTTTTCTTGACAAAAGGAAAAAATGATGTTATATTTTTAATATGACATATCACGGAGGTTGAAATGGGAAAAGCGGATTTGGAACATCTGCAGGCTCGCATTGAGGCGGGCGAAGAAGCAGAAAGAAAGGAAAAACAAAACAAAATGAAAAAAGAACTGAAAGCAAAAAAGGATGGCTTTTTTAAGGACTTTAAAAAGTTCATCACACGCGGCAACGTACTCGACATGGCTGTCGGTGTTATCGTGGGCGGTGCCTTCACGGCAATCATCAACGCGCTCAGTAATAACATTCTCAAGCCCGTTATCAACTGGATCCTTGCATTGATCATCGGCACGGATAGCCTCAGCGAGGTCTTTACCTACCTCAAGGTCGTGAAGGCTGCTGACGGCACCATCGATCTTACGCAATCCATCTACATCGACTGGGGCGCATTTATCAATGCGATCATCAACTTCCTTCTCATTGCGTTCACGCTCTTTATGATCGTGCGTATCATCAACAATGTGCGCAAGCGTCTTGATGCTAAGGAGATCGCCGAGGCTGCCGCTAAGGCAAAGGCCGAGGAAGAGAAGAAAAAGGCTGCCGATGCTGCCAAGGCTGAGGCTGAGGCTGCTGCCGCAAAGGCACAGGCTGATGCACTTGCCGCATTCTATGCAAACGTAGAAAAGCAGACCAAGCTGCTTGAGGAAATTGCAAAGAAATAAATAAAACGGGCCGCGTCATTCGCGCAGACCAAAAACACACGCATAAATAAAAACAAAGCCGCTTTTGCTATCAAAATCGATAGTAAAGGCGGCTTATCTGTTTTAAGGTAGAAATTCTTACGAATTTCAATTTTTATGTGTTTTTTTTTAGTCGCGCTCTCGACATTCGACGTATATCTATACGCCTATCATGCCGAGATCACGCCTTCTGCATCAAATGCCGCAGCCCATTTTTGCACTTTTTGGAGATAGGTGAGAAAAATTGTCATATCCTGTTAATGCGGACAAAGCTCCGCAGAAAGGAAAAAACAGTATGGCAACTCTTATTAATCAAGGTACGCTGTATTTTACACCCCATTGCGGGTCGCAGCAGTCCCTTGACTCCAATATTACAGAGACCGAGGTGCGCGTTTGCTATGGCCTTGAGGTCATTCATGCAGTCACGCCTGCAACCTTTGCGGTGGGGGATACCGTTTTCTATACCGTCTTGCTGCGCAATACGGGAACGGGCACTCTGTATAATCCCTTTGTTGTGGTTGATTTTGAGGGTGGCGAGCTCTCCTTGGTACCGGGGAGCGCGACCGCCTTTTTGTATGCAAACGGTGATGTGACCGCCGTGCCCGTCACGGCCACACAGGCCTCCCCCATCACCTTTACGCTCGATACCACTATCCCCGCAGGTGGGTTTGTGTATCTCAACTATAGTGCCGTGGTCGAAAGCGCTACCGATGACGAGATTGTTTCCACGGCGCGCGGCGGCGCTAATCAGGGCAGCGAGGACGGCCCTACCATCAGTGACAGCGATACCGCCACGATCACGCGCGAGATGCTCACGATCGTGAAGAGTGCACCCGATACGGCTAACGTAGGCGATACCATTGTCTATCGGTTTGTCATCACCAATAGCTCGGCGGCACCTATCACGCTGGATAGGCTGACCGATCTTTTGCCCGACAGCTTTTCCTTCACCGCAGCCACTTTGTCGGTGAACGGTGTGAATTTTCCGCTTGCTGCGGGTGTGGATTATACCGTGACGGACGAGGGTCTTTTCACGCTTGATCCCGCTGCGCTTGTCGTACTGCCGGCAGGCGCCGAGGCGGTGCTGACCCTGAGCGGTGTTGTGACGGCATAAGGATAAACAACAAAGAAGTCCACCCGCGGGTGGACTTCTTTGTTGTTTAGAGCGTAATGCTTCCCGTCAGACGCACATCATCCGCGGCGGCAGCAACCGACACGGTGTAGTCACCAAGGAGCAGCGTCCAGCCGTCATCCCAGATGCAAAGGTCGTCAAGCGCTACGGAAAGTGTTACCGTGCGGCTCTCACCCGCAGCCAACGCTACCTTTTCAAAGGCCTTGAGCTCTTTTTGGGGTCTTGTGCCGTCGTTGTCGGCCAGGCCAAAATAAACCTGTGCCGTTTCCATACCGTCGCACTTGCCCGTGTTGGTGACGGTGAAGGTAACGCGTACGGCGTCCTCCTCTACCGTAGCGGCAAGGCCGCTGTAGGAAAACGTCGTGTAGGAAAGGCCGTGGCCAAAGGCAAACAAGGGCGCGATCCCGTCCTTTTCATGGCCGCGATAGCCAACGAAGATATCTTCGTTGTAACGGCAGTTGTCACGCTGATATTCGCCGTATCTGTGTGCGGGGGCATCCTCCAGCTTTTTGGGAATGGTGAAGGGAAGCTTGCCCGAGGGGCAGACGTCACCGCAAAGAATGTCCGCCAGAACGTTGCCGCCCTCCATGCCTGCGTACCATTGCCAAAGCACGGCGGGGGCAGCGTCGATCCAGGGCATGGATGCGGGAGATCCTGCCGTCAGCACCACCACGGTGTTGGGATTGGCGTCGATCAACAAGGGGATCAGGCGGTTTTGCTCGCCGTGCAGCTCCATGTCGGGCTTATCAAAGCTTTCTGTGTCAAAGGAGTGGTTCAATCCGCCGCAGAAGATCACCGCATCGGCAGCCTTGGCGCGGCGGCAGAGCTCCTCATCGGTCATATTTTCACCGCCGCGGCACCACAAGAATTCAAGCGGCGTGGTGCCCACCGTCACGGCCTTGATGCGAATGGCAATGCGGTCGCCCTTTTTGTAGGTGCGGGTGAGCTCGTGGGGAATGCCGTTGTTGCTGCTCTTGAACTTCCAAATGAGCTCGTCGTCAAAGTAAAACTCGGAGCCGCGGTCCGCGTTGAGGTAAAAGGCGTAATCACCGTCCTCGGGAATATTGAGCGTTGCGGTGAAGATGCGGGAGGCTCCCTTGTGGATCTCGCCCACCTTGTCAACAAAGTGCACGCGTGCCTCGCCCTCCCACACGCCGTTGTCAAAGCATTCCATGCGGAAGGCACGGCAGCCCGCACCCATGTCGGCAATGTCGAGGTATTCGATCGGAATGGCGTTATATTCAAAATGGGTGCTCTTGATATAGTCCACATTCTCGCTGCCAAAGCGGTTAATGAGCCCCTGCAAGGGCGTGATCTCATAAAAGGCCTTGATGCCGCTGGAGTTGCCGCCGTGTGCGTGGTACATATCCGCATTTTCGCCAACAACAAGCAGCTTTTTGACCTCCTTGCCGAGGGGAAGCGTGCCGTTGTTTTTCAGCAGCACCATGGCCTCCTTGGCAATATCATAGGTGGCCTGCTGGTGCTCCTTGGTGTTGAAGGAGCCCGTTTTGCGGTCGGGGGAGAGCTTGTTCACGCGGAGCATCAGACGCAGGATGCGGCGCACCTTGTCGTTGAGCATCTCCTCGTAGGCGGGATCCTCGGTTGCCAGCTTTTCAAAGGCATCGGCAAGATAATAATCGCCGTAGTTTTCGCGTTCGGTGCCCATTTCGATATCCATGCCGTAGCGTGCGGCCTCCTCGGTGTCGTGCACGCCGTTCCAGTCGCTCAGATATACGCCGTCAAAGCCCCATTCGCCCTTGAGAATATCGTTTACCAATACCTTGTTGTGGCAGCAATGCTGACCGAGGTAGCGGTTGTAGGCACCCATAAAGGAATAGGCGCCCGCATCCACCGCAGCCTTAAAGCCGGGCAGATAGATCTCGCGCAGGGCGCGCTCGCTGAGCTCTGCGTTCACGTGGCCGCGGTCAAGCTCTTGGTTGTTGAGTGCATAGTGCTTGACGCAGGCTGCGGTGTCGGTGCTCTGAATGCCCTTGATCACGCCGGGTATCATCTTGGCTACAAGACAGGGGTCCTCGCTGAGATATTCGAAATTGCGCCCACACAGCGGTGTACGGACGATGTTGGCACCGGGGCCGAGAATGATATCCTTGTTTCTGTATCTGGCCTCCTCGCCAAGCGTTTTGCCGTGCAAATAGCCGAGCTTCGGGTTCCAGGTGGCAGCCAAGGCCGTTCCGGTGGGAAGGTAGGTGCAAAAATCGTTGTCCCAGCCTGCGGTGCGCCAGATGTGGCGGTGTCCCTCCTCACGTACGCCGTGAGGGCCGTCGGACATCGTCAGCTCGTCAATGCCCTGCGAGGGGATGCCCGCCGAGGCAAATTTTGAGTTGCCGTGGCACATTTCCACCTTTTCGTGTATCGTCATTTTTGACATGATCTCGTCAATGCGTTTTTCCATATCGTTCATTGTAAAGGCCCCTTTCCAAAGTGGTATATTTCCATTTTAACACAATTTTTTCCGTTTGGCAAGAGTGTTTGTTACACACGGAAAAAAGGGAAAATATATCCTTTGAAAACAAGAGGTGTTTTTTCTCTTTTTCTTGACAGAAACCGCATTTAATGCTAAAATAAAGAAGATATACAATCAGCGGAAGGAGACATCCATGAACACCGTACCTCTTTTGCCCGAGCTGAAGACTGCTCCGGCCGTTTTTGCCGTCGGGCGCGATTATCAGATCATGGCCTTGGTCAAGAGCGACCTGCTTTTTTGGGTCACCGTGGGCGACCACGCCTTTTACGACCATACCAACGGCATTATGCGCTCGTCTGTGCGTGTGCACACCGTCACGGTTCCCGCATCCCTGCTTGACGGTGCGGGCAGCTACACCGTGCATTACCGCAAGGTGATCAACCGTAAGCCTTATTTTCCCGAAAGTGAGGAGACTGTTTCGGCCACGTATCCCTTTTATCCCGTGCCGACCGATCGTCCCGTTCGCATTTATCATTTGGCGGATACACACGGCAATTTTGAGATGCCTTTGGCTGCTGCCTCTTACTTTGGCGAGGCACCCGATCTTCTCATTCTCAACGGTGATATTCCCGATCATAGCGGCGATGTGGCGTATTTTGATCTCATCTACAAGCTTGCCGAGGGCGTTACCGGCGGCAGCCGCCCTGTGATTTTTTCGCGCGGCAATCACGACACGCGCGGGCTTTGCGCCGAGCAGATCACCAGTTACGCTCCCACCGACGGCGGGCGCTCCTATTTCACCTTCCGCGTGGGCAACGTGTGGGGGATCGTGCTTGATTGCGGCGAGGACAAGCCCGACGATCATGACGCGTATCGTTACACCAACGTGTGTCATCACTTCCGTCTGGCGCAGACCGATTTTATCAAGCAGGTGATCGTCAATGCTGCAAGTGAATACGCAGCCGAGGGCGTCACGCACCGTCTGGTGATCGCGCACAATCCGTTTTCCTACACCTACAAGGAGCCCTTTAATATCGAATACGATATCTACACCGAATGGGTCGAGCTGCTTGCCGCCCACGTTCGCCCCGATGCGCTGATCGCGGGACACTTGCATTATGCCGAGGTCAAGCAAGAGGGGGGCGAGCTTGATACTGCGGGAGCCATTCCCGTGATCGTGGGCTCTGCGGTACGCCGTGACGAGAACCATCGCTTCACCCACTACATGGGTGCCGCTCTTACACTCGGGCAGGGAAGCATCAAGGTGGCCTTTACCAACCATCTCGGGCAGGCTGAGGTCGAGCATGAGCTCGTGTTGAGGGAGCTCTGATATGGGAAAGTTTATTGTTTACCGCACCGCTGCGGGAGATCGCTTTTTCCTGCGCTCCGACACAGGGCATACTCTGGCCATCTCTCGCCATTATGCTACGCTGGATGCCTGCAAAAAAGGTATTGCCAGCCTGATCGTCAACGCCCCCGTCATTCCCGTGCTGGATGCTACGGTGGGAGAGTACGGTCCCAACCCGAAGTTTGAAATTGTGGAAAGAGATCCCGGCTTTGCCTTTGTGATGAAATCCGCCAACGGCACAAGCGTGATCACCTCGCCCGCCTACGCCACCAAAAAGGCCTGCCTGCGCGGCATTGCCATGCTCAGGCACGGGGTAGAGAGCTATGAGCTGCTGTTTCACAACAAGGAGGGGCTCACGCCCCTGACCATGAAGGCACCTACCGCCACCGTGACCCTGCGTCCCGATCGCCCTGCGGTCACCAAGCGCCTGCGGCCCGCAGCGCCGTCAAAGGTCATGGCCGAGCTTGAGCGTGAGGCGGATGCGTCGCCCTCCGTGCAGGAGGCAACTTCGCCCGTGCAGGAACCGACTGGTGCGTCAAGCCTTTTTGAGGATGCTTCTGCCGTGCCCGAGGAGGTTGTCGATGTGAGCGTCGCGGAGCCCGTTGCCGATGCAGAGCCTGCTCCCACCCCGACGGAGCCGCAGCCCGTTGCCGCACCCGCACGCCCGACGCAGCCCACTCTTGCCCCGCGCCTTGTGCGCTTGCAGGAGACCGAGCAGCGCACGGCGACCGCCAAGAGTACAAAAGCACCCGATACCTCTCCCGCCCCTGCGTCGGCTGCCCGCCACGCAAAGGCTGCGCGAGCACCCGAAAAGCAGCCGCCCAAACGCCGCGGATTGCTCGGTTTTCTATTTAAAAAATAAATAATTTGCAAAATGCGTAATTTTTTGCGCAAATTCTCTTGATAAAAGTTAAAGCTTGTGCTAAAATAATACTGTTTTGAAATCATTTTCCGCTGCGGCGGAACATCAAACTCATGAAAGGTGGATCATCAACATGACCTACAACAAGAAGACGATCGAAGATATCGAGGTTGCCGGCAAAAAAGTCATTGCCCGTTGCGACTTCAACGTACCCATGAAGGACGGCGTGATCACCGATGACAAGCGTATTGTCGGTGCTCTGCCCACCATTAAGTATCTGCTTGACAAGGGTGCCGCACTCATCCTTTGCTCTCACTTCGGCAGACCCCACAACATCCTTGATGCCAAGCTTGAGCTTGACAAGAAGGAAAAGAAGAAGGTTGAGGCCCTGCCCGAGGCAGAGCAGGCTGCCGCTACCGCAGAGTTCCTTGAGAAGGCAAAGGGCGACGACAAGAAGTTCTCTCTTGCTCCCGTTGCTGCAAGACTTTCCGAGCTGCTTGGCTTTGAGGTCAAGATGGCAAAGGACGTTGTAGGTGATGATGCCAAGGCTAAGGCCGCAGCGCTGAAGCCCGGTGAGGTTCTCTTGCTTGAGAACGTTCGCTTCCACAAGAAGGAGACCAAGAACGATCCCGAGTTTGCAAAGGAAATGGCTTCCATGGCTGAGATCTTTGTAAACGATGCTTTCGGCACCGCACACCGTGCACACGCCTCCACCGCAGGTCTTGCCGATTATCTGCCCGCCGTTTGCGGCTACCTCATTCAGAAAGAGATCTCTATCATGGGTGGCGCTCTTTCCAATCCCAAGCGTCCCTTCGTTGCCATTCTCGGCGGCGCTAAGGTTTCCGATAAGATCGGCGTGATCAACAACCTCATCGAAAAGGTTGATACCCTCATTGTCGGCGGCGGCATGGCTTACACCTTCTTCAAGGCACAGGGCTGGGAGATCGGTACCTCCATTTGCGAGCACGACAAGCT
>JAFTKK010000022.1 GCA_017453325.1 Clostridia bacterium | reverse complement strand
GTTGAGATGTTCCACAAGCTCCTTCCTCAGGCAGAGGCTGGTGACAACATCGGTGCACTCCTTCGTGGCGTTGCTAAGAACGAGATCGAGCGCGGTCAGGTTCTTGCTAAGCCCGGTTCCGTAAAGCCCCACACCAAGTTCGTTGGTCAGGTTTACGTTCTTACCGAGAAGGAAGGCGGCCGTTCTAAGCCCTTCTTCGCTGGCTACCGTCCTCAGTTCTACTTCAGAACTACCGACGTTACCGGTACCATCAACCTTCCTGACGGTGTTGAGATGTGCCGCCCCGGCGACAACGTTGATATGACCGTTGAGCTTATCGCTCCCATCGCTATGGAGCAGCAGCTTCGTTTCGCTATCCGTGAGGGTGGTAGAACTGTTGGTTCCGGCGTTGTAGGTACCATCATCGACTAATTGATCGTCTGATCAGTATCGATAATTTAACTCCCGACCCGCAAGGGTCGGGAGTTACTTCTAATCCTGCGGGGAGAACCCGCAGTCATATTTTCGGGGATTGGTGAAATTCCATACCGGTGGTGAAAGCCCACGAACTCCAAAGGAGCCGAACAGGTGAAACTCCTGTGCCGACGGTTGCAGGCCTGTCTTGCAGAAAGTCCGGATGAGAGAAGATGTGCGCTATAAGTGTACCCCGACGTCTTTGTCGGGGCTTTTATTTTCGCATCTTCCGTTTTACAGAAGGGAAGAATCAGAAATGCAAAACCGTTTCAAAACAAGTGCCATGATCCGCCGCATGGTGGTGATTGCCATGTTTACTGCCATGGCCTTTGTGGCTATGCTATTGATACACATTAAGGTCGGCTTTCTCACGCTTGACGTCAAGGATGCTGTCATTACACTTTGCGGCCTCTACTTTGGTCCGCTTTCCGCTTTGCTTATTTCCGTTTTGGTGCCCGTCCTCGAGCTTTCCGTCAGCTCCACGGGTTATTACGGTCTGATTATGAACATACTCGGCTCGGTCTGTTTTTCGGTTACCGTGTCGCTGATATACAAGTATAAAAAAACCTTGTGGGGGGCTGTTGCAGCGTTGGTATCGGGAGCTTTTTTAATGGTTGCCGTTATGCTGCTTTTCAATTTGCTCGTGACACCGCACTATATGGGTGTGACGGTGGAGACGGTGCGCGGCATGATCCCCACGCTGCTTTTCCCGTTTAATCTCTTAAAGGCAATTGTCAATGTCGGCATTGTTTTGCTGCTTTACAAACCGATGTCCCGCGCGCTGCGCCGCGCAGGCTTCCTACCGCGCCGTCCCGCATCGGCAGTAGCTGACGGGATGCCTGCGCAGGCGGTGAGCAAGTCGAAAAAGAAGCTCACTACCGTGCTGGTAACCGTTGTTGCCGTGGTATTGATCGCTGTTTCGATGGTGCTTATTTTTACCGTGTTTGACGGCAGCTTTGATTTCGGTATTTAACAAAGGAGAACGCTATGCATGCCATCATAGATGCCATCGAAACCTTTTTGACCGATGTTCTCGGCGCCCATTTCGGCGTCATGATCTGCTCTATGCTTCCCATCATTGAGCTGCGCGGTGCAATTCCGCTCGGTGCAGCGCTGGGGCTTCCTTGGTGGCAAAGCTATCTTTTTGCCGTGCTTGGCAATATGATCCCCGTCCCCTTTATTCTGTTGTTTATCAGAAAGATCATTGCATGGATGACGGGTTGCCGCATCGGCTTTTTAAACAAGTTTGGTAATTGGTTGGTGAAAAAGGCAGAAAAAAACCGCGCCAAGATTGAAAAATACTCCTTTTGGGGTGTGTGTCTGTTTGTGGCGGTGCCGCTGCCCGTTACCGGTGCATGGACGGGCTCGCTTGTAGCCGCCGTGATTGATATGAAGTTCTGGAAAGCCTTTTTCTCCTGCCTGCTCGGTGTCATGCTTGCGGGTGTCATTATGACCCTTGCTTCCTACGGCGTGGTTGCCGCTTTTCAGATTTTTGCATAATATAAAAAAATCGTAAAATCAACAAAACCCCTTGCATTGCCAAGGGGTTTATGCTATACTATTAGAGCAAAATGATATATCATCAAGAGTAGGCGAGGGACAGGCCCGTTGAACCTACAGCAACCTACCGCACGGCTTGCCGGGGCAAGGTGCTAAATCCCGAGAGATGAGCAGAAAATGATCTCCCTCGGTGCGCGAGGGATTTTTTAATTAGAGGTGCAATATGAGTAAAAAGAAAATGCTGTTTACATCCGAATCGGTGACCGAGGGTCATCCCGATAAAATTTGTGATAAGATCTCCGATGCAATTCTTGACGAAATGCTGCGTCAGGATCCCATGTCGCGCGTGGCGTGCGAGACCTTCTGTACCACGGGTATGGTGACTGTGATGGGTGAGATCACCACCGAGGCCTATGTGGATATCCAGACCATCGTGCGCGAGACCGTGCGCGAGATCGGTTACGATCGCGCAAAATACGGCTTTGACTGCGATAGCTGTGCCGTTCTCAGCTCTATTCACGAGCAATCTCCCGACATTGCCATGGGCGTAGATAAGGCGCTTGAGGCGAAGGAGGGCAAAATGGCCGATGCACTTGATACGGGTGCGGGTGACCAGGGCATGATGTTCGGCTATGCCTGCAATGAGACCGCAGAGCTGATGCCCCTGCCCATTTCTCTTGCCCACAAGCTGGCACAACGTCTGACGGCTGTGCGCAAGGATGGCACGCTGACTTACCTTCGTCCCGACGGTAAAACGCAGGTGACGGTGGAATATATTGACGATAAGCCCGTGCGTGTGGATACGGTTGTAATCTCCACGCAGCACGCGCCCGAGGTTGAGACCGAGCAGATCCGCGCCGATATGATCGAGCAGGTGATCAAGCCCATCATTCCCGCCCATTTGCTTGACGATCAAACGATCATTTACGTCAATCCCACAGGGCGCTTCGTCGTGGGCGGCCCTGCAGGCGATACGGGCCTTACGGGTCGTAAGATCATCGTAGATACCTACGGTGGCTATGCCCGTCACGGCGGCGGCGCATTTTCGGGCAAGGACCCCACAAAGGTCGACCGTTCCGCTTGCTATGCGGCACGCTATATTGCCAAAAACGTGGTGGCCGCAGGTCTTGCCGACAAGTGCGAGGTGCAGGTGGCATATGCCATCGGCGTAGCACGCCCCGTTTCTGTGATGATCGATACCTTTGGTACGGGCAAGGTCTCCGAGGCTGCGATCTCTGCCGCCGTTGAGCGCCATTTTGATCTGCGTCCTGCCGCTATTATTGAGCGCTTTAGCCTGCGCCGCCCGATCTATGCACAGGTTGCCGCTTACGGTCATATGGGACGTGAGGATCTTGATATTCCGTGGGAGCAGCGCGATATGGCGCCCCTTCTTGCGGCTGATCTCTTGAAATAAGGATATTGGCGCATTCGCACCGCTTTGCATAAACTGCCCATGGGTAAAAGGACCCGGGGGAGGAGAGACGTATGGCAGCAGTATTGGCAGAGATTCTGATCTCGCTTTTCGCTGTATTCGGCCTTTATGCGGCGGTGCGTTTGTTTTGTATCTTGCGCGGAATGCCCGATGAGGTCGCGGCCGCGCTCACGGTCACAAGGGCGGTGAGCGAGGAAGAGGCCGCGTGGCTTTTGTGGCGTGCGCGGGAAAATACGGTGTCGCCTGCGTCGCGCGTGGTAGTGTTGCTTGCGGCCGCTGCACCGTATACCGAGGAAAATGTGAAAATCTTTGTGGCACTTGGAGCCACGTGTTATCTGATCAACGACTGAAAAAAGGAGGTGCCATATGAGCGAGGACGTCAAAATCCCCGGAGACGGTAGCGAAAAGCTCTCGGGTAGTGTTGAAAGCGTGATCTATCACAACGAGGAAAACGGTTATGCGATCCTTGATTTCGGTACCTCTGAAAACGAGCTTGTGACCATCGTTGGCACCATGCCTTACGTGGCGGAGGGCGACGAGCTTACCGTGTGGGGGAAATGGGTACATAATCCCAAATACGGGCGACAATTTGCCGTGCAGCAGTTTGAAAAGCGCTTGCCTTCCGATGCCGCTGCCATTTTGCGCTATCTTTCCTCCGGCGCCATCAAGGGCGTGGGGGCGAAAAAGGCGCAGCGTATCGTCGATCTTTTTGGCGAGGATTCCTTTGATGTGATTGAAAATCATCCCGATTGGCTGACGCAGGTGCAGGGCATCAACCGTCGGCTTGCGGATAGCATATCCGAGGAATTTCGTCGCCAGGCGGGCGTGCGCGCCGCCATGATGTTCTTTCGTGACTTTTTCGGCGCCACGCTTACCGTGCGCATTTATAATGCGTGGGGGGCGACAGCGGTCGACCGTACCAAGGCCAATCCGTATGCTCTGTGCGAGGAAATAGAGGGCATTGGCTTCGAAAAGGCCGATATGATGGCCGAACACCTTGGCATCGATCGCAGCGGCCTCGAACGTGTCAAAAGCGGCGTGCTGTACACACTTTCCTATAATGCTGCGCAGCACGGGCATATGTGCTTGCCGCAGCCGCAGCTCTATGAGGCCGCTGCCACGCTGCTCGACGTGGAGTCGGAGCGCGTTGAAACGGCCGTGGCAGAGCTGGTGAGGGAGGGGAAGCTGCGTCGCATTCATGCGCATACCAAGGAAGGGGACACGACGTATGTTTATGACCGTGCCTCCTATCTTTGTGAGCGCAATATTGCAGAGCGTTTGGTCGTGATCGACCGTTCTGCCGTGGCGATTGAAAACACCGATATTTCCGGCTTCATTGCCCGCGAGGAGCGCATGGGAGGCACGCATTACGTGACCCTACAGAAGGCGGCCATTGCAGGTGCACTCGAAAACGGTGTCATGGTCTTAACGGGCGGTCCCGGCACAGGTAAAACCACCGTTGTGCGTGCGCTCCTTCGTATTTTTGACAGCATGGGGCTGCGCGTGGCGCTCTGCGCACCCACGGGACGCGCTGCCAAGCGGATGTCGGAGGCGACCTCTGCGGAGGCCAAAACTGTGCACCGTTTACTGGAAATGAACTATAACGGGGGCAGAAAAGCCGAGTTTTTGCGCAATGAGCGCAACCGTCTTGACGAGGATGTCATCATCGTGGACGAAAGCTCTATGCTCGATGCCCCGCTTACCGCCGCGCTGCTTGCCGCAATCAAGCCGGGGGCGCGCCTTGTGCTGGTTGGTGATGCCAATCAGCTGCCCTCCGTCGGCGCGGGCAACGTGCTGCGTGATATCATTGCCTCGGGCAGGTTTGAGACCGTGGCGCTCACCGAGATCTTCCGCCAAGCGCGTGACAGTCTGATCGTGACCAATGCGCACGCCATTCACCGCGGTGAAATGCCGAGGCTTGATGTAAAAAACAGCGACTTTTTCTATCTGCCGCGCGGCGCGGACCGTGAGATTGCCATGACTGTGGCCGACCTTTGTCAAAACCGCCTGCCGCGCGCATACGGCGCCGAGATCGTGGGCGGCATTCAAGTTATTTGCCCCTCGCGCAAGGGCGAAGCGGGCACCGAAAATCTCAACCGCCTGCTGCAGGCTATTTTAAATCCCCCCGCCCCTTATAAGCGCGAGCATGTTGTGCGTGAGCTCACCTTCCGCGAGGGTGACCGTGTCATGCAGATCCGTAATAATTATGATTTAATGTGGGAACGGGGTGAAGAAACGGGTTGCGGTGTCTTTAACGGTGACATTGGTGTTATTGAGGAGATCAATAAGGGAAATAAAAGCCTCAGCGTGGCTTTTGATGACCGCCACGTGACGTATGATTTCACGGGCCTTGAGGAATTGGAGCTGGCATATGCCGTGACGGTACACAAAAGCCAGGGTAGCGAGTATCCCGTGGTGATCCTGCCGCTTTGTCATGCGGCGCCCATGCTGCTCACGCGCAATTTGTTTTATACTGCCGTAACGCGTGCCCAAAAAATGGTCGTGCTGGTGGGCAAAAGTGAGATTGCCGAGCGTATGGTGGCCAATAATCGGCAGACCATGCGCTACACAGGCCTTGCTGCCAGGCTTTTTGTTGACCGCGAGGTGGAGCAATGAAACGGATCTTGCGATTGGTCTGTGAGGTGCTTTTTCCACCCCATTGTGCCGTATGTGACAAATTGATGGCCCCCGACCCGCAAAAGGAAACGCCGGCGCTTTGCCGCACATGTGCACCGCTATGGTCGCGCGAGATCGCGAGAAGTTGCTCGCGTTGCCAGCAGCCCTTTCACGAGTGTCGCTGTGTTCTGCCGCATATGAAAAGGCGCGGCATCGTTGCACACGTCAAAATGGCGCCCTATCACGATGAGGAGGAGGCGAGCGCCACGCGGCGCATCATCCTTAGCATCAAGGATCGTGCTGACCGTCGCGTTTTTCGTTTCCTTGCTGAGGAGCTGGCGCCGGGTGTGCGTGCCGCAGTAAAATCCGCCGAGGAGCGCGAGATCCGCGAGGGGCATGCCCCGTGTAGGACCGTGATCTCCTTTTTGCCGCGCAGTAAGCGTACCGCTGCACGTGTGGGCTTTGATCAGGCGCAGGAGCTGGCACGTGCCCTTTCTTGGCAGCTGGGGTATCCTTGCTTGTCGCTGCTGAAGCGCGTGCGTGACGGTGTGCCGCAAAAGCTGCTTTCGCGCGAAGCGCGGGTTGAAAATCTCAAGGGCGCCTTTGCACCTCTTTCTTCGGCAAAGGGGCTTCGCGTTCTGCTGGTGGATGATCTTGTCACAACGGGCGCGGGTATGGCCGAGGCGGCCGATACACTCGATGCCGACGAGATTGTGGCAGTCAGCATTGGCTTTACTGAAAAAAAGAAGGAGAAGTAAGGCGAATTTCTCGCAAGCCATTGCTTTTTTGCCATTTTTATTGTATAATATTATAATAACGAGTTTTTAGAAAGGGGGAGACATATGTTTCGCAAGGGAATCGGCCTTGACATCGGTACCACGCAGACTACGGTTTGCTCGGTAGAAGACGGTATATTGCTGAAGGAACCCACCGTGGCGGCGTTGGATGTTGACACCAACGAAGTCATGGAAGCGGGCGAGGCGGCCATTGAAATGGTCAATAGCTCCCCTGATAAAATGTATCTGTGCTGGCCGGTTTGGGATTCTGTGGTCAAGCACGCGGGCGTTCTTGCCGCTGTGCTGCGCATTTTCTTTCGCCGTGCTATTGGGCGTACGATATTGCGCCCGCAGGTGATGGTTGCCATTCCCTGTGATCTTACCGAGGCGCAATCCAATGCCGTAGAGGATGCCGTGCTGGCAGCGGGTGCTTCCCGTGTTCATTTGCTGGAGGCTCCGCTTTGTGCGGCTCTCGGCGCGGGGCTTGATTTTGCTTCTCCCACGGGTCATTTCTTAGTGCACGTCGGTGCTTCGCGTACCGAGGCTGCGATGATCTTTATCGGAGATATGGTGACCCACATGACGGTGCAAACGGGCGGTAAGCAGTTTGACGATGCAATTATTCGCTATATGCGCAGCAAGCACAGGCTTTACATCGGTATGCGCACTGCGGAGCAGATCAAAATACGCCTCACCGACCTTGCTGCCGATCACGAGGAGCGAAAGCTCGACGTCAAGGGCAGATTTGTGGATACCAAAGTGCCGCGTGTTGTCTCGCTTTCCTCAAGAGAAATGCTGGGCGCCGTGCGCGAACCGCTTTCCACGGTCTTAGATGCAATCGTTTCGGTCGTGGAGCAAACGGGCGACGATATGCGTGCCGATATTGCGGGCGGTGGCATTGTGCTCACCGGTGGCGGTGTGCTGACGGGCATGGATCAGCTGTTAGCCGATGTGATGGGGCTTCGCGCCCGCGTGGCGGCCAATGCCGATACCGCCGTGGCAGAGGGCGCAGCCATTGCGCTGGAACGCCTCGGCAAATAATGATTGCCCGCGCGCCCTTTGGGGTGTGCGGGCTTTTTGCTGATATGTAACGTGATGTGATAAGAATAAAAAGTGAGGTCAAAAATGAACTATTTGATCAACGATATGGAACCGCTTGCGCCCTTTCGTTTCTTTGAGGAGATCTCGGCTATTCCGCGTCCGCCCCTCGGTGAGCAGCGGATTGCCGATTACCTTGAAGAATTCGCAAAAGCGAGGGGGCTTGCCTGCTACCGCGATGCGGCACACAATGTTCTCATCAGAAAGCCGGCCGCAGCAGGCAGAGAAAATGAGCCGACTGTGCTTTTGCAGGCGCACACCGATATGGTGGCGGAAAAGCGACCCGACGTGGCACACGATTTTGAGACGGACGGGCTGACGCTCGTGCGTGAGGGAGATCGTTTGTTCGCTGACGGCACCACGCTTGGTGCCGACGACGGCTTCGGCGTGGCGGTTATGCTTGCCGTGCTTGATGACGGTACACTTTCCCATCCCGCGCTCGAGTGCCTGTTTACCGCGGCCGAGGAAATCGGTCTTGTCGGCGCATCTCGCTTTGATTACAGCTGCCTGAAGGCAAGGTATATGCTAAATCTTGATTCCGCCGAGGAGGATGCCGTCATCGTCGGCTGCTGCGGCGGTCTGCGCTCTGAGCTCACAGTGCCCGTGCGCTTTGCGCAGGCGAATGCCATGGGCATCACGCTTACCGTGGGCGGTCTTTGCGGCGGCCATTCGGGTGAGGATATTCATCGCGGCCGTCTCAACGCCAATGTGCTCATGGGCGAGCTGCTTACCGCATTGCGCGCGCACACCCCGTTTCGCATCGCTTCTCTTACGGGCGGCGATAAATCCAACGCCATCCCACGCGATTGCACGGTGACGCTTGTGCCGGACAGCATGGCTGTCGCAGAGCTCTTTTTGGCTGAGGTCGAAGGGCTTGCGCGTGCAAAGATCACGGCAGCCGAGGATGCGGGACTGTTTATTTGTACTGACACCGCGCCCGTGAGTGCCATGCTTTCCTATGCGGATACCGATAAATTGATGGCTGTGCTCTCGTTGCCGAACGGAATATTGCATATGCGTCGGGAGGCTCCCGTTATGCCCGAGGCTTCACGCAATCTTGCCAGTTGCCGCACCTTGGCGGATAAGGTTGTTTTTGTTTTGTCCTCGCGTTCCGCCAAAGAGAGCCGCTTGGCCGAGTCACGCGCCGAGCAGGATGCACTTGCCGCCGCGCTTGCAGGATCGGTCAAGTATTTTGGCATTTATCCCGGATGGGAGAGTGCTATGGATGCAAAGCTGGTGCGCGCATGGCAGGAGGCCTATCGTACCGTGACGGGTAGGGAGACCGTGCCGACCCTGATACACGCCGGCCTTGAAACGGGACTGATCACCAATGCGGTGGAAGGTCTTGAAGCCATTGCCGTGGGCTGCAATATTCACGATCTTCACACGCCGCATGAAATGATGGAGCTCGATTCCTTTGCACGTATCTATCGCACGGTGTTACTGTTTTTACAAAATCTGCATTGAACAAAACCCGCTTGCCTACAATTTTGTAGGCAAGCGGGTTTTGTTATTTGGAAAAAGAGAAAATTCAAGGCTTTGCTTTTTCGAAAATATTATACAATAAATTGGAAAAACGTCGAATAAAAATGGAATTTGTTATTTTTCGTCCAAAATGCTCTCCTGCAAGGCCTTGGCCAGCTGATCGGGGCAGGATGTGCTTTTGAAACCGCAGCGTATGCCGGCAAGGCGTGCGATCGCCTCTGTTGCGGTCATACCCGCAACCAATGCAGCCACGCCTTGCGTGTTACCCGAGCAGCCGCCCATAAATTTTACTTCCTGAATAATTTCACCGTCAAGTGTGATCTCAATGCGACGTGTACAAACGCCGCGCGGTGTGTAAACAAAGGTCTTCATAGATGCTCCTTATGATAAATGAATGTAATGAGCCGTTACCGCGGTACGGGGCATGAATAGGGCCAGATATGCCAAAAACACGTTCAGATCGCGTTGCCCGGCCTCCCATACCAGGTGCTTGAAAAAGCCGTCGTCGCGGTAGGTCACGGGTAGAGAATCAATGCGCCGCAGCGAAAGCCCCTCTGATTTGGCAATGGTCAAAAGGTCTAAAAGAGAGGTGGTACGATCCTCAAAAAGCCTGCATTCGAGAATTTGCTCTCCCGGTGCGTGCGGCGCGTCAAGTGCTTGCTTGTGCAAGAGAGCGATGCGTACCTGTCGCCCCTCGTTGGCGGTTGGAATGTCAACGGTGGCAACGATCTGCAGCTCCTGCTGCTCAATCTGTTCGTAAAAGCGAAAAAGCTTGCCCTCGGCGCTGTCCTCAAGGGGGATCAGACCAAAAGGAGCTTTGCCTGCGGATACCGCCTCTAAAATCTCCCCAAAGCTATGGCAGATCAAGGCGGTTGCACGTGGCACGAGGGGAGAAAAACGCAGCAAGGCTTCTTCAAAGGTCGGGTTGCTCAGCTTTGCCACGGTGGGGCTCTGTATGGGTGCCTTGGTGGTCGGTGCAGAGGCTTCCTCGCCTTTAAAATCGGGGTGCAGCGCGCACAGAGCTCTGCAAAAGGCAAGACGGCGGCTCACCTGCTGCGCGTGATGCAAGGGCTCGGCGTCGGGCTCCAAGGGGCAGAGATCTGCTGCAAATTGGCGCAGATCCGCTGCGTCCGGCGTCCCGTCGGCCTTTGTGTGTGCCAGATGTCGGTGCAGGGCATCCTTGATCTGCAACAGAGACAGCTCTTGTGCGCGGTCTATGTCACATTGCCAATGTGCAAGATTGTCGGCTACGGTTTCGTGGTGCGGCATTGCCGCAGCGGTCACAGGTTCCATGCCGTTACTCCGAAAGATCAAGCAAAATGCGATAGGAATCGCTGAGAAAATCGGAAAGCTCTGCCGCACTCAGCTTGCGGTGCGCAAGCAGCGCAAGGCGCCAGATCTGCGTGGCCAGCTGCTCGGTTTTTTCCTTGTTATCCTTGAGCATTTGCTCCAGCTTGACAAGGAGTGGTGCCTTGCGGTTCAAGACAAGGGTGAGATCGGTGGGGAAGGAAAAATCTTCGTCGCCCTCGTTTGCCAGGCGGTACATTTTCATCATGTCCTCCATGCGGCGACTCTCCTCGCTGACACTCAGCACGGCGGGTACTTCGCTCTCTGCCAGGCTCTCTTGCTTGACAGTGAGCTTGTCGTTGCCGCTGATTTTAAGGAACAGATCTGTGAGTGCTTTGTTTTCCTCTTGAACCTCAGCGCTGCCGAGAATGCCGAGATCGGCATCTACACGCAGGAATTTTACGCCCGTGCGGTGCGTTTCCTCAGAGGTGGCAAACTGCGTGTCAAGCAGGCTGTCAAATTCCGCCACGGCAATGCCTTTTGCCTCAAACATAGCAACGTATTGCGCCTGCGCCGCTTTATCGGTCGTGTAATACACGGTGTTTTCGTTGGTTTCCTTTGCCGCATCCAGATATTCGTCAATGGTTTTGTGCGTGCCGTCCGTCAGGCGCAGCAGCAGATGATCCTTGATACGGTCGCGGAATTTTGCGTCGCGCATCGCGGCATACTCGACAAAGGTTTTGATGTCATCCCATACCTTTTCGTAGCGTTCACGCTCATTTTTGGAAAGGGAAATCAGCTTGTCGGCCACCTTTTTGACAATATGTGCGCTGACCTTGGTGACGTAGCTGTTGGTTTGCAAATAGCTGCGTGAAACGTTCAGGGGCAGCTCGGGGCAGTCAAGGACGCCCTTTAGCATCAGGAGGTATTCGGGAATGACCTCCTTGATATTATCTGCCACAAACACCTGATTGTAGTAGAGCTTGACTTGTCCCTCAATGCTTTCGTACTGATTGGTGATGCGCGGGAAGTAGAGAATACCCTTGAAATTCAGCGGGTAGTCGGCGTTGATGTGAATGTGAAAGAGGGGCTCGCGGTAGTCGGAAAACACCTTACGGTAAAAGGCAGCGTATTCCTCATCGGTGCACTCACCCACGGGCTTTTGCCACAAAGGAGAGGTGTCATTGACGGGCGATAAGGGCTCGTCCTCCTTTTTCTCTTCGCCGTCATCAAAGTAGATCTCCACAGGCATAAAGGCACAGTATTTGTCAAGCATGCCGCGTATTCTTGCGGCATCAAGGTATTCTCCCTCATCCTCGTCAATGTGCAGGATGACCTCTGTGCCCGTTTCCTCTCGCTCTCCCGCTTCCATTTCATAGTCACCGTCCGAGGTGCAGGTCCAATGTACGGCAGGCGCACCGGTGTGCGATCTCGTGTGGATCTCAACGCGGTCGCTGACCATAAAGGCGGAGTAGAAGCCAAGTCCGAAGTGACCGATGATACCGTCCTTGGCGGTGTTGTCCGCATCGCTGCCGTATTGCTTGATGAAGTCGACGGCACCGGAGAGCGCAATCGAGCAAATATACTGCTTCAGCTCCTCGGCCGTCATGCCAATGCCGTTATCCTCAACGGTCAGGGTCTTTGCTACCTTGTCAAGGCGCACGTCTACGCGAAAGGGCGCGGTGCTTTCCTTGGCCTCGCCGAGCGATTGCAGACGCTTTCTCTTGGTAATGGCATCGGTTGCGTTGGAAACGATCTCACGCAAAAAGATGTCCTTCTCAGAATAGAGCCATTTTTTGATGATGGGAAAAATGTTTTCCGTATTGACGGCAATGCCGCCTTTTTCCTTTTCTTGCATAACGTACCTCGCTTTGGTGGAATATTGAATAGGAGCGAGCTGACCCGCGGGGCAAGCTCGCTCCTTTGCTTTTTTGTGTTACGGTATTATTGCGGGTCAACCGCCGCGGTGTTGTCGGGGGTGCTTTCGGCTGCAGCCTCGGCGGCCTCGCCTGCTTCCTCGGTTGCGGGGGGGGCGTTGCTCTCCGCCTGCGGCTCGCCCTCGTTGGCGGGTGTCTCGGATATAACGGGAGCACCCAGAGGAGCCGATACAATCTCTTCGATCGTGGCATTTTCGTCAAAATCGCCGAAGATCGAGGTGTCACCGCCAACCAGCTCTGCCTTGGCGGCTGCCTTAGCTGCCTTCACGGCGGCAAGATACGCGGCACCTTCTGCGGCCTCCTCCTCCAGCACGCGCTTGGCAATGGGGAAGGTGTGTGTGGCGTTAAAGATGCGGCAGACTTGATTGTAGCCGGCAAGGAAGCGTGCCCATCCGATCAGCGGACCCACGAGAATCGGGAAGCCCACCAGCGTCCAGATGAGATAGTATTTCAAGGTGACGCGGCAGCACTCACCGTGCTTCTCGCAAAAGTTTTGATAACGGCGGATCTGCTGTGCGTGCCAGATCACGGGGAAGATGCCAAGCGTGACAAGGCCCAGCATTGCCACGGGGAAAACACCCCACGTGCGTTTGCCGTCGCGGCTGCATGCAATGTTGGTGTTCTCGGCCGTGATCTCCATAAGATACAGCCAATAAATGCCGAGCGTGAAGATGGAGAGCAGAAGAACACGCCAGAAGGAGCGATCTGCCACCATGCCGCGTTTGCGCACGATATAAGCGTGCGTGTTGCGCTGATCCTCGGGCAATTGCTTGGTTGAGAAGACGCGGCGGAAGAATTTTGCCATATTGAGGCATCCCAGACGGAAAAGGTTGATGCCGCGGCGCAGGAATTTCGGAGCATAGTCCTCGGCCTCCATCTCGGGCTCAACGGCGGCAATCCAATGCAGGAACT
>JAFTKK010000021.1 GCA_017453325.1 Clostridia bacterium | reverse complement strand
TCTTTAAGGAGGTAAAGGCGGGCTATATCATGGTTGGCGGCGAGAAATTCTGCTGCTGCTCCTCCCGTTAGCACTCGACCATCGACATCAGAGACATCTGAATTTCATGCGTGATAGCATCAAGCTTTGCGCGCATCTTTTACCGCAATGCCATCAACATCGGCTTTCCGATTCTTGAGTGCCCCGAGGCGGCGGCAAAGATCGCCAAGGGTGACGAGGTTTCGGTGGATGCCGATACGGGTGTGATCAAAAATCTCACCACGGGTGAGGAATTCAAGGCTACACCCTTTCCCGCATTTATCAACCGCATCATTGAAAACGGCGGCCTGCTTCCGTACCTTGTTGCCAAGCAGCAAAAGGAGGAAAACGCAAAATGACCTACAATATTGCACTTGTCAAGGGTGACGGCATCGGTCCCGAGATCGTGGAGAGCGCCGTTCGGGTTTTGGAAAAGGTCGGCGCGAAGTACGGCCATACCTTCAATTTCACCTCCTATCTTGCGGGCGGCTGCGCCATTGACGCTTGCGGTCAGCCCCTGCCCCCCGAGACCGTTGAGGGCTGCAAAAACAGCGATAGCGTGCTGCTCGGTGCCGTGGGCGGCCCCAAGTGGGATACGCTTCCCGGCAACATCCGCCCCGAAAAGGCGCTGCTGGGGCTTCGCGCGGCGCTGGGTCTTTACACCAACCTGCGCCCCGCACGCATTTTCCCTGCGCTGAAATCGGCCTGCGCCCTGCGCCCCGATATCATTGACAGAGGCTTTGACCTCGTCATTGTGCGCGAGCTGACGGGCGGCATTTACTTCGGTGAGCGCGGCCGCCGAGAGGGCAAATACGGCCCCGAGGCTTATGACACCGAGGCATACAGCGTTCTCGAGGTAGAGCGCATTGCACGTGTTGCCTTTGAGACCGCAAGAAAGCGTCGCAAGAACGTAGTCAGCATCGACAAGGCCAACGTGCTTGAAACCTCTCGCCTGTGGCGTGAGACCGTGCACCGCATTGCTGCCGAGTACCCCGACGTGGAGGTTTCGGATATGCTGGTCGATAACGCCGCCATGCAGCTCATTCGCGATCCCTCGCGCTTTGACGTGGTGGTGACCTCCAATATGTTCGGTGATATTCTCTCCGACGAGGCCTCCCAGATCACGGGCTCTATCGGCCTGCTGGCCTCCGCCTCGCTTGGTGCCACCAAGTGCGGCCTTTATGAGCCGATCCACGGCTCTGCACCCGATATCGCGGGTCAAAACAAAGCAAACCCCATTGCCACCATTCTTTCCGCCGCCATGATGCTGCGCTACTCCTTTGATCTTGCCACCGAGGCAGATGCGATTGAGAGCGCTGTGACGAGTGTGATTGAAGATGGTTATCGCACGGCGGATATTCTGACCGATCCCGCAATGGAACCGCTCACCTGTACCGCCATGACAGAAAAGATCATGGAAAGGATTTGAGTATTATGCTTGATATCAAAGTAACGAAAACCGCAACCCCTAAGGAAAAGCCGCAGGGCCCGCTCGGCTTCGGTAAGATCTTTACCGACCATATGTTTGTGATGAATTATACCGAGGGCATGGGCTGGCACGACCCCCGTGTCGTCCCCTTTTCCGATATTTCTCTCTCTCCCGCCTGCGTGGTGTTCCACTACGGTCAGGAGATGTTTGAGGGCATGAAGGCCTATAAGGGTGCTGACGGCGAGACCTACCTCTTCCGTCCCGAGAAGAACGCGCAAAGAGCCAACGAATCGAACAAGCGTCTTTGCATTCCCGAAATTCCCGAGGATATTTTCGTGGAGGCCGTCAAGGCCGTTGTCAAGGTGGATGAGGACTGGATCCCCACCGCCGAGGGTACCTCCCTTTACATTCGCCCCTTTGTGATCGCCACCGATGCCTTCCTTGGTGTGGCGCCCTCCAAGACCTATCTTTTCATGGTCATTCTGTCTCCGAGCGGTGCCTATTACAGCGAGGGTCTTGCTCCCGTCGGCATCTGGATCGAGGATGATTACGTCCGCGCCGTCAAGGGCGGTATGGGCTACGCTAAGACCGGCGGTAACTACGCCTGCTCTCTTGCGGCACAGGTCAAGGCACACGACGCAGGCTTCTCTCAGGTGCTCTGGCTTGACGGTGTTGAGCGCCGTTATATCGAGGAGGTGGGCGCGATGAACATCTTCTTCAAGATCGACGGTAAGGTCGTCACCCCGATGCTCAACGGCTCTATTCTCCCCGGTGTGACGCGCAACTCCGTGCTGCAGCTGCTCCGCGAATGGGGCATCCCCGCAGAGGAGCGCCGCATCTCGGTTGACGAGCTGCTGGAGGCACAGAAAAACGGCAAGCTCGAGGAGGTCTTCGGCACGGGTACTGCCGCGGTGATCTCTCCCGTGGGCAAGCTGCGTTATAAGGATGACGTTATGACCATCGGCGACGGCGGCATTGGCCCCGTCAGCCAGAAGATCTACGATACCATCACGGGCATTCAGACCGGCAAGCTTGCCGATCCCTTTGGCTGGCGCGTCACGATTTGAGGTGCTGCGGATGCTAACACTCGATAAAATCTATCAGGCGGCCTTCGTGCTGCGTGACGTGGCACGCAAGACCGACCTCATTTGGGCGCGCAATATGTGCACCGACTGCGAGCTTTATCTGAAAACCGAGAATTTGCAGGTAACGGGCAGCTTCAAGGTGCGTGGCGCGTACTACAAGATCAGCCAGCTTTCCGCCGAGGAAAAGGCCAAGGGCATTATCGCCTGCAGCGCGGGCAACCACGCGCAGGGCGTAGCGCTCGCCGCCCAGAAAATGGGCATTAAAAGCGTCATTTGCATGCCCGACGGCGCACCCATCAGCAAGGTGCAGGCCACTAAGGCCTTTGGCGCCGAGACCTGCCTTGTGCCCGGTGCTTATGACGATGCCTATGCAAAGGCCTGTCAGCTCCGTGACGAAACGGGTGCCACCTTTATTCACCCCTTTGACGACGAAGAGGTGATTGCGGGACAGGGCACCATCGGCCTTGAGATCTTAGAGCAGATCAAGGATGCCGATGCCGTGGTCGTACCGATCGGTGGCGGCGGCCTCATTGCAGGCGTGGCCTTTGCCATCAAGCACCTGCGCCCCGATATCAAAATTTACGGTGTGCAGGCCGAGCGTGCGGCCAGCATGGCCGAGAGCGTGAAGCTTGGCCGTCAGATCACGCTGGAGAGCGTTTCCACCTTTGCCGACGGCATTGCCGTCAAGCACCCCGGTGACAACACCTTCAAGCTCATCAACGAATACGTGGATGAGGTGGTGACGGTTTCCGAGGACGAGATCGCCACGGCGATCCTCACCTTGATGGAGAAGCAGAAGCTGATCGCCGAGGGCGCGGGTGCCGTCAGCGTGGCAGCCGTGATGTTCGATAAGCTCCCCGTGAAGGGCAAAAAGGTTGTTTGCGTGGTTTCGGGCGGCAACATCGACGTGAATATTCTTTCGCGCGTGGTGACCCGCGGTCTTGTGACCACGGGCAGAAACGCCACCCTGCAGATCGCCCTTGAGGATAAGCCCGGTCAGCTGCTGGGTGTCAGCAGCATCATTTCTCAGTGCGGCGGCAACGTGGTGAGCGTTCACCACGAGCGCTCCGACGCCAATATGGCCGTGGCGAGCTGCTTCCTCAAAATCGGTATGGAAACGCGCGATTTTGCGCAGATCGAGGAGATCCGCAACGCGCTTACCGCCGCCGGCTTTAAGATCGTATAAGGAGATAAGGCAATGATCAAACAAATTTCTACCGATCAGGCACCTGCTGCCATCGGCCCTTATTCCCAGGCGCTTGACCTTGGCAACATGGTCTTTGTGTCGGGGCAGATCCCCGTAAATCCCGCCACGGGCACGATGCCCGCGAGTGTGGAGGAGCAGGCCGTGCAGGCGCTCACCAACCTCAAAAACGTACTGGCTGCCGCAGGTCTTGGCATGGAAAACGTCGTCAAGACTGTGGTGTTTCTCGCCGATCTCGCGGATTTTGCCACCGTCAACGGCATCTACGAGACCTTCTTCAAGGCACCCTATCCCGCACGCAGCTGCGTGCAGGTAGCGGCCATTCCGAAGGGCGCGAAGCTCGAGATCGAGTGCATCGCGGTCAAGTGAGAGCCTCATAAATGCAGCACGAAGGGCAAGGCGCATATTGCGCCTTGCCCTTCGTTTTTTTCTCGCTGAAAAGCACTTTTCGTTGCAAAAAAGCAACTGTGAAAATTCATGCAAGTAAATTTAAATAAAAATACATTCGCTGCCGTGTAAATCTTGTGGCAATTGCGCCAAAAGTTAAAATAACACATTTATTTTATCATAATACTTGACAAGGCGCAGGCGATTGAGTATAATAGTTATATGTATTTGCTCCGTGTGAATAAATATTCACATGTGATGAGTAAAATTCCACAATTTGAGAGGAACCACCGTGAAAAAGATATTTATTGACGGCAGCGCGGGCACGACGGGTCTGCGCATCAGAGAGCGTCTTGCGGCGCGTGAGGATCTCACACTCATCACGCTGCCCGAGGAGCTTCGCAAGGATGCCGCGGCGCGCCGCGAGGCACTCAACAGCGCTGACGTCAGCTTCCTTTGCCTGCCCGATGACGCCGCCCGTGAGGCAGTTGCCATGATCGAAAACCCGAATGCCGCCGTGATCGATACCTCCACCGCACACCGCACGGCCGCAGGCTGGACCTACGGCTTTCCCGAGCTTGGCGGTCGCCGCGCCGAGATCGCGACCGCGAAGCGCATCGCCAACCCCGGCTGCCATGCCAGCGGCTTTGTGGCGTTGGTGGCACCCCTTATTGCGGCAGGGCTGCTGTCACCCGATGTGCCGCTTTCCGCTTTTTCCCTCACAGGCTATTCGGGCGGCGGTAAAAAAATGATCGCGGAGTACGAGAGCGAGGGGCGCGACGCCGCGCTTAATGCGCCGCGTCAGTACGGTCTTACCCAAAAGCATAAGCACCTGCCCGAGATGCAGGCGATCTGCGGACTTTCCCGTGCACCGATCTTTTCCCCGATCGTGGCGGACTATTACGCCGGCATGGAGGTCACGGTTCCGCTGTTTGCCGACGCGGTAAAGGGCACCCCTGCCGATATCGCGGCGCTTTACCGCGAGACCTACCGTGAGGGGCTTGTGCATTTTGACCCCAGCATGGGCGAGGGCGGTCTGCTTTGCGGCGCCGGCTTCGCGGGGCGCGACGATATGACGGTCGGCGTGCTCGGTAATGACGAGCGCATTTTGCTCGTTGCTCGCTTTGACAATCTTGGCAAGGGCGCTTCGGGCGCGGCCATTCAAAATATGAATATCCTGCTCGGCACCGATGAGGCCGCAGGACTTGTAACAGGAGAATAAAAATGATGAAGCTTGTAGAAGGTGGCGTTTGCGCGGCAAAGGGCTTCCGCGCCAACGGCCTGCATTGCGGTATCCGCAAAAATAAGATCAAAAAGGATCTCGCCCTGATCGTGTCGGACGTGCCCGCAGCGGCCGCCGCCGTATATACCACCAACCTCGTCAAGGGCGCCCCCCTGCTCGTGACCAAAAAGCACCTTGCCAACGGCGTGGCACAGGCCGTGATTTGCAATAGCGGCAATGCCAACACCTGTAATGCAAACGGCGTTGAGGTTGCCGAGCACATGAGCGAGCTCGTGGCCGAGGTCGCAGGTGTGAAGGTGGAGGACGTTTTGGTGGCCTCCACGGGCGTGATCGGACAGCCCCTTGACATTACCCCCATCAAAAAGGCGATGCCCGCACTTGTGTCGGGGCTTTCTGCCGACCATCTCGGCGCGCGTGCCGCAGCCGATGCCATCATCACCACCGACACCGTGGCCAAGGAGGTTGCGGTAGAATTTGAGGTGGGCGGCAAGGTCTGCCATCTTGGCGGTATTGCGAAGGGCAGCGGTATGATCCACCCCAACATGGCAACCATGCTGGTGTTTATCACGACCGACGTAAAAATTTCGGCTGCCATGCTGCAAAAGGCACTTTCCACCGATATTAAAAAGACCTTTAATATGGTCAGCATTGACGGTGATACCTCTACCAACGATATGGTGACCGTGCTGGCAAACGGCCTTGCGGGCAATGACGAGATCACCTCTGAGGGCGCTGCGTTCGAGACCTTTATGAAGGCGCTCAATACCGTCACGGTGCAGCTCTGCCGTATGCTGGCAGGTGATGGCGAGGGTGCCACCAAGCTGCTTGAGTGCCACGTCACGGGTGCAGCCTGCCCCAAATGCGCAGGCACGGTTGCCAAAAGCGTGATCTGCTCCAGCCTCTTAAAATCTGCTATGTTCGGCGCTGACGCCAACTGGGGACGCGTGCTGTGTGCCATCGGCTACAGCGGTGCAGGTGTGGACGTGAGCAAGATCGGCGTGGCCTTCCGTTCCGCGAAGGGTACTGTTGTGGTCTGTGAGAACGGCGCGGGTGTCGATTTCTCCGAGGAGATCGCCAAGGAGATCCTGCTTGAAAAAGAGATCGAGATCTTGGTCTCGCTCGGTGACGGCGAGGCTGAGGCTACCGCCTGGGGCTGCGACCTCACCTATGATTACGTCAAGATCAACGGCGATTACCGTACTTAATAAAGAGGATAAAGGCATGAAAAACAGTTTTTCCAATGCAGAGCGCGCACAGGTGCTGGCGCAAGCGCTCCCGCATATCAAGCGCTATAACGGCAAGGTGATCGTCGTCAAATACGGCGGCAATGCCATGATCAACGAGGAATTGAAGCAGCAGGTGATGGAGGATATCGTCCTCTTGCACCTGATTGGCGTAAAGATCGTGCTCGTGCATGGCGGCGGCCCGGAGATCAGCGATCTCATGAAGCGCCTTGGCATGCAGCCGAAATTCGTGGACGGCCTGCGCGTGACCGACAAGGAGACCGTGGACGTGGTGCAAATGGTGCTGGCGGGCAAGGTCAACAAAACTCTTGTCAACCTGCTTGAAATGCAGGGCGGCAAGGCTATGGGCATTTCGGGCATGGACGGGCGTCTCATTGAGGCCACCCCCAAGAGCGAAAAGCTGGGCTTTGTCGGCAACATTACCAAGGTTAATATCGAGCCCGTGACCGACCTTCTCGAAAAGGGCTACATTCCCGTGGTCTCGACCGTTGGCTGCGATCGAAACGGCAATACGTATAACATCAACGGCGATACCGCCGCTGCCTGCATTGCGGGCGCACTTGGCGCTGAGCGTCTTATTATGATGACCGATATTGCGGGTATTCTTGCGGATAAGGACGACCCCTCCACTCTCATTCCCGAGCTCACCGTCGAGGAGGCGAAAAAGCTTTACGCGGACGGTATTATTTCGGGCGGCATGATCCCCAAGGTGGATTGCTGCATCGAGGCGATCGAGCGCGGCGTTCGAAAGGTGATCATTATGGATGGCTGTGTGCCGCATTCTATTTTGATGGAGCTTCTCACCAACGAGGGTGCGGGCACCATGGTAACGAAGGGTTAAAGCATGAAAAACATCAAGCAATTGGATACGCAATACGTAGCCAATACCTATAAGCGCTACCCTGTGGAGATCGTGTCGGGCAAGGGCTCGATTTGCACCGATGCCGAGGGTAAGGAATATATCGATATGGGCTCGGGTATTGCCGTTAACGCGCTCGGCTTTGCCGATGAGGGCTGGATGGCAGCCGTCACGGCGCAACTCGGCCAAGTGCAGCACACCTCAAACCTTTATTATACTGTCCCCGGCGCCGAGCTGGCGGCAGAGCTTTGCCGCAGAACGGGCCTCAAAAAGGTCTTTTTCGGCAATTCGGGCGCTGAAGCAAACGAGTGCGCCATCAAGGTGGCACGCAAATACGCGGCCGAGAAAAAGGGCGCGGATTACTACCATATTATTACGCTGGAAAACAGCTTTCACGGCAGAACCGTGACCACGCTGGCAGCAACGGGGCAGGCGCATTATCACGAGCTGTTTTTGCCCCTCACGCCGGGCTTTTTGCACACGCCCGCAAACGATTATGAGGCATTTGTGAAGCTCGCGAGCGAAAACAAGGTAGCTGCCATCATGATGGAGTGCGTGCAGGGTGAGGGCGGCGTCAATGCGCTGGATGCCGATTTTGTGACCCGTGTGGCGGCTTTTGCCAAGGAAAACGACATTCTCCTCATCTTTGACGAGGTGCAAACGGGCAACGGACGTACGGGCGAGCTGTATGCGTATATGCATTACGGCGTGACCCCCGACGTCGTGACCACGGCCAAGGGCCTTGGCGGCGGCCTGCCGATCGGCGCGTGCCTGCTTTCCGAGAAGACCGAGCATGTGCTCGGCTACGGCGATCACGGCTCCACCTTCGGCGGTAACCCCGTGTGCGCCGCAGGTGCGCTGCACGTGCTCTCGCGTCTTGATAACGCTATGCTGCAGGACGTGCGCGAAAAGAGCGCCTACGTGTTCCGGGCCCTGCAGGGGGCAAAGGGTGTCAAGTCGGTCAGCGGTATGGGTCTGATGATCGGTATCGAGACCGAAAGACCTGCTGCCGAGGTAGTGGCTGCCTGCATGGAGCGCGGCGTGCTGTGCCTGACGGCCAAGCACAAGGTGCGCTTGCTGCCTGCCCTCAATATCCCGCAAAACGTGCTTGAAAAAGCAATAGAAATTATCAAATCCGTCTGTGCCGAGGCGCCGACGGTGTAAGGAGTTATGATGGCAATCCCACATAAGCATTTTTTAAAGCTGCTCGATTATACCCCCGCCGAGATCGGTGAGCTGCTGGCGCTTGCCGCCGACCTCAAGGCCAAAAAGAAGGCAGGTGTGCCGCACCGCCTTTGCGAGGGCAAGAGCATTGCGCTGATTTTTGAAAAGACCAGCACGCGCACACGTTGCGCCTTTGAGGTAGCCGCTACCGATCTCGGTATGCACGCGGTGTATCTCGATCCCACGGGCTCGCAGATCGGCAAAAAGGAGAGCATTGCGGATACCGCACGCGTGCTTGGCCGTATGTTTGACGGCATTGAGTATCGCGGCTTTGGCCAGGAGATCGTGGAGGAGCTCGCCAAATATGCGGGCGTGCCCGTTTGGAATGGCCTCACGAATGAGTATCACCCCACGCAGATCTTAGCCGATTTTCTCACTATTCAGGAGCATTTTGGCAGCCTCGACGGCAAAAAGCTGGTTTACATGGGTGATGCACGCTACAACATGGGCAACTCGCTGATGGTGGGCTGCGCCAAGATGGGTATGCATTTCGTGGCCTGCGCGCCTGCTGCCTATTTCCCGAACAAGGATTTGATCGACACCTGCCAAAAAATTGCCGCCGAGACGGGGGCGAAGCTTGAGTTTATCGAGGATCCCGCCGCGGCCGTGCAGGGCGCGGATGTGATCTATACCGACGTATGGGTCTCGATGGGTGAGCCCGACAGCGTCTGGGCGGAGCGCATTGCCGCGCTGACCCCCTATCGCGTGACCGAGAAACTCATGGACCTGGCAGGTCCCCAGTGCCGCTTTATGCATTGCCTGCCCGCCTTCCACGATCTTGGCACCGTCGTTGGCAGACAGATTTTTGAAAAGTTCGGCATCGACTGCATGGAGGTGACCGACGGCGTGTTTGAAAGTGCGCGTTCGATCGTCTTTGACGAGGCCGAGAACCGCATGCACACCATCAAGGCCGTGATGGCCGCCACCATGGCGAACTGAGTACGGCTACGCAAAATACCCCTTGCAATCGGGGCGGCGGTGTGCTACAATAAAATTATCAAATTAAACGGAGGGCGATGACCATGTTTCAAAATCTTGGCTTGCAGCTTTATACCATTCGCGATTTTATGAAGGATCCCGAATTTGCGGATCTTGCCTTCAAAACCGTGCACGATCTCGGCTATACCGAGGTGCAGACCGCGGGAAAGCCGGCCTTTGATAATCAGTTGTTTTATGATTTGCTGAAGAAAAACGGCCTTTCGATCGTGGGTACGCATTATGACACACAGAAGGTTCTGTATGATTACGAGCATACCGTTGCCTTGCACCGTATGTGGCATACCACCAACATCGGTATCGGCGGCATGCCCAAGGAGCCCCGCACCGATCTTGCGGCGCTGAAGACCTTTATTGACGATTTCAACCGCGCGGCTGAGGTCTACGCCAAGGAGGGCTTCAAGCTTACCTACCACAATCACAGCTTTGAGTTCGTGCGCATTGACGGCTTTAAGACCGTGATGGATCTGCTATACGAAAACCTCGATCCCCAAAACACCTCCTTCGTGCTCGATACCTGCTGGGTAGCGGGCGGCGGTGCGGACGTGACCGATTGGATGGAAAAGCTGGCAGGCCGCATTGATATTCTGCATCTCAAGGATCTTTACCTCAAGCAGGAGGACGGCAAAAATCTGCCCTGGATGGCCGAGGTCGGCTACGGCAATCTCGCCTGGGATAAGATCATGGCAACGGCAGAAAAGATCGGCGTTAAGCACTACGTGGTCGAGCAGGATAATGCCTTCCACGGCACGCCCTTTAACAGCCTGAAGATGAGCGCTGATTTCCTTGCCAAATACCGCAAATAAGGCAAGAAGCCGTGCGGCTTAGCCGCACGGCCTTGTTCATTCAGCGCGGTTTTGATCGGCGTCATTTGACATTCGCTGCAAAGCGCAACCATAATAAATGGGGGTATATGATGAAAAAAGCGCAACCGTCCTTTTCTTTTTCAAACAAGCTCGCGGCCTGCGCCGATCCTTGTATGGATTGTGACATGGCTATGGCACTCTTTGAGGGATTTTGCTTTCATACCTGCACGCTTGAGATGCGGGAGGGGAGAGAAAATACCTTTTTGATCGGCACACCGCGCAGTCTGCCGCAGATTCCCGAGAGGAGCGAGTATGCGATCCTGATTGATGATCTCGGCGCCGCAGTTGTGGGGCGCGATCACGCCTCGCTGCTGCGCGGTTATATGGCGCTGCTCTTGAAGATCGAGCCCGTTTCGGGCGAGCAGGGCGTGTTTGCCATGGCAACCGGGCTCGAGCACAGTGCGTTTACGGTAAGAAACCGCATGATCCATTTGTGCGTTTTTCCCGAAACCTCGTATCTTTTCTTGAAAAAGTTGGTGCGCTTGTGCGGTGTGCTGCAATACACGCACGTGGTGCTTGAATTTTGGGGGATGCTGAAATTTGATTGCGAGCCCGCACTTGCCTGGCCGATGGCCTTTACTAAGGAGCAGGCACGCGAGGTGATTCGTGAGATCAGAGCGCTCGGCATGGAGCCGATCCCGATGTTTAACCACCTGGGGCACGCCTCGGCCTGCCGCGTGAATGCGGGCAAGCATGTGGTGCTCGATCAAAACCCCACTCTCTACGATCTGTTCACGCCCGATGGCTGGTCGTGGAACACGCAGAGCCCCACCGTTTGGGAGCTTTTGAAGGCCGTGCGCCATGAGCTTTACGAGCTTTTTGGAGAGGGCGCGTATTTCCACGCAGGATTGGATGAGAGCTATATGCACGCCAAATCTCCCGCTTATTTTTCGCTGCTGCCCGATTTTCTTGCGCGTTTGACCGAGGAGATTGTGCGGGAGGGCAGACGCCCTATGATCTGGATGGATATGTTTTTGCCCGAGGAGGCCTACGTTGAGCAAAGAATGCATGCCTGCACCAAAGGAAAAACGCCTGCCGCATGTGAGGCGGTGCTCTCTCGCTTGGCCAAAGAGACCGTACTGATCGATTGGCATTATTCGGTCGATCACGCGCCCGTACCTACCGCTATTTACCTTTTGGGCAAGGGCTTTGATATTATGGGTGCCCCGTGGTTTGATGCCAAAAATATCGCCGCTTACGTTGAAACCGCCAAGACCACAGACCTTTTCGGTGTGATGGAAACGACATGGCACACCGCGGCGCACGATATGTATAATATGCTTTACTTCGCAAGGCTCTGTGGCGCGGCCAAGGCGCCTTGGTCGGATTACAGCGGCCCGAAGGAGGAGACCGCCACACTTTTGCGCAAGGTGACCTTTGAGCCGCACGATTACGCCGAGGCAGGATGGATGCGTGAGCAGATCAATCTCGGTGCGGCTAAAATGTGTTGAATGAAATCGGGGAAAGGTCGCGATCGTGGCGTCAAGATCTCTCCGCAAGCGTTGAGGGGCGCAGCATGATAAAAAAGCACTTACGATACAAGGCCTTCTTGTGTCGTAAGTGCTTTTTGCTTGCGGATTTGGTGTGCGCTGCTCAAAAAGCAGCCCCGTTTCGGGGTTATTTGTGATATTTTGTGCCGCGCAGGATAGACAGGCTGCGATAGACGGTCTCCAGAAGCAGCACGCGCATCATTTGATGCGGAAAGGTGAGCTTCGAGACCGATAAACGGAGCGCGGCGGCTTGCTTGACCTTGTCACAAAGGCCGTGCGAGCTGCCGATGATGAGGGTCAGCGCGCCGTTTTGCTGCATCACGTCCGAAAGCTTTTCGGCCAACTCCTCGGAGGAAAGCTGTCGCCCCTCCACGCAAAGCGCCACCACGTAGCTGCGCGGCAGCACGGCGGCGAGCACCGCCTCGGCCTCCTTGTCAAGCGCCGTGGCGATCTCGGCGGAAGTGGGGCTGTCGGGGAGACGGTATTCCTTTAATTCAACAATTTCTGTTTTGGCGTAGGATGAAAGCCGCTTTTCATATTCGGCCACGGCATCGCGCCAATAGGATTCCTTCAGATTGCCGAGGACAATGAGGCGGATATGTAGCATAGCAAATTCCTTTCACAGCTCGGTGATTGACACGGGGTCTGCGGCAAGGACACGCACGTCAAAGCCCGCAAGAGCTGCCGTGACCTCGCCGAGTGCCAGCTCGGGGAGATTATTCGTTTCGGAAAGATGTGCGAGCAAAAAGCGACGCGTGCCGTGCTCGGCCAGCTTGACGCAAAAGGCAGCGCAGTCTGGATTGGAAAGGTGCCCGTTGCGCGAGGCAATGCGGCGTTTGAGGTCATAGGGGTAGGGGCCCGTCATCAGCATATCGGGGTCGTGGTTGCATTCAAGCACCACCGCCTCGCAGCCCATAAGGCCTTCTTCTACTGCGCCCGTCACGGCACCAAGGTCGGTTGCATAGCCAACGGTATGCGTTTTTTGGCCGTCCTGCACCGTAATACGGTAGCCGACGCTTCCTGCGCTGTCATGGGGTGTGGGAAAGGAGGTGAGCGTGAGCTCGCCTACCGTCTCCGAAAAGAGTGGCGCGTGCTCCACCAAATTGTCAAGGAGGGCTGCTGAGGCCGTCCTGCGCAGACGCGCGGCCGAGGCTGCGGTGGTGTGCACGGGCATTTTGTGATGCTTCAAAAAGACGTCAAGCGCGGCCACGTGGTCGCGGTGCTCGTGAGTGAGAAACACGGCACTGAGCATATCGGGCGTGACCCCGGAGGCTGCAAGCGCTGCCGTGAGGGTCTTGGCATTTCTGCCTGCATCGATCAGTACGGCGACGGTGTCGGTCTGCAGGAGCGCCGCGTTGCCGTCCGAGCCGGAATAAAGCACTTTTAGGGTGTAATTTGCCATGTCAACCTCGCAAAAAGCCATCAATCAGAAAGAGGTCAACGGCATCGACCAAAAAGGTCACCACGAGGGGGAAGATCACCGTCAGCATCCATTTGGATTTTTGCATACGCTGCTTTTCTTCCGCCAAAAAGGCCTCTTTTTGTGCCTCACTCCAGGTATCGGGCAATTGCTCCGGCAGTAGCCCGTGTCGCCAGAAGAAACGGTTATAGATGAGGTATGCGAGCGTGAAGCCCAGCAAAAGCGCGAGATACAGTACCAGCGAAACAAAGGCGAGAAAGGTATTTTGCGTCAGCTCACCGTAAGCGATCAGCACGCGGTAAACGAGGAAGAAAAGCACGGTGTTGCCGCACAGCAGGATCACGTAACGGGTGTTTTTGTTGCCGCTCGGCGTTTGTTCACCTTGCCGGTTTCCTTTCAGCATACGAGTGTCGCGCCCTCGGGGCGGATGCGCAGTACCATGCACGCGCCCGCGCCAAACACGCCGTCCATCAGCGCGCGGAAGCCGTCAACGTGCTCGGATTTGACAAAGGCCTGCACGGTGCCCGCAAAGCCGCCGCCGTGCACACGCCAAGCGGCGTCCTTATCCTGCAAATAGCGCTCTGCGAGGCAAAGGGCGAGCGAGAGGCCCTGCTCGGCCACGTTCTTGGTGGTATATACGTTTTGGAGATAGCAGAAGGAGGAGCGACCCGAGGCGCGCACGTTCTCAAAGAATGCGGCAAGGTCACCGGCGTCAAGCGCCTTTTTTTGTGCGACTACGCGACGGTTTTCCGCGAAGAAGTGCAGGGCGCGCAGCACGGCGCGGTCGCCAACGGCCTCGCGCAGCGTAGGGATGGCGGCAATGACGGTCTCCTCGTCGGTTTCGCGCAGCACGGTCTTGCCAAGCGCTGCGGCCACCGCCTTCATTTCGGCAGGTACGGCGGCATAATCGGGGGTGAGGTCGGCATGGTTGCCGCCCGTATTTACAATGCAGAGGTTGTAGCCTGCGGCGGTGATGTCAAAGTCCACTTTTTCGATCACAGGTTGGCTGTTATCGGCAAAATCAATGGCAATGATGCCGCCAACGGCACAGGCCATTTGGTCCATGAGACCGCAGGGCTTGCCGAAAAATTCGTTCTCGGCATACTGGGCGATCTTGGCGATCTCCACGTTGTCGATCTTGCCGTCGTTATAAAGATAATTCTGAATGTTGCCGATCATATCCTCGAACGCCGCCGAGGAGGAAAGACCCGAGCCCTTGAGGACGCTCGAGGTGGTGTAGGCGGAAAATCCCCCCACACGGTAGCCGTTTTTGGCAAGTCCCGCACACATACCTGCCACAATGGCATCGGATTTCGAGAAGCGGTCCTCGCGCGGAGCGTTGAACGCGGCAATATCCACCACGTCCTCGGGGTAGCCCTCGGATTTGACGCGTACCACGGTACCCTCGGTCTTGGCGGCAACCGCCACGATATCGAGGTCGATAGAGGCGGCGACCACGCAGCCGCGGTTGTGGTCGGTGTGGTTGCCCGAAAGCTCGCTGCGTCCCGCAACCGAGAGCAGGCGGATCTCGTGCTCGGTGCCGTAGATCTCGGCAAATGCGGCAATGGCCTTTTCATAGCGTGCCTTTTGTGCGGCAAGTGCTTCCTTGCCGTAAAGGGCGGTGAGGCGCGCGTCAAGCGCACCGTCCTGCAGTTTTTTCATCATTTCAACAGTATTCATATTGCCTCCCCGAGCCTTATTCCAGGCCCATTTGACCAAGTAATTTACGGTTAAATTCCTCCGCCGTGTTGTAGCCCATCTTCTTCTGGCGGTTGTTCATGGCTGCAATCTCAAGAATAATGGCAAGGTTGCGGCCGGGCTTGACGGGAATGGTGATGCTGGGCACCTCATTGCCGAGAATGTTCATGGTTTGCTTGTCAAGACCTAAGCGGTCGTACATTTTGCCCTGCACCCAGGGCTCGAGATTGATGACAAGGTCAATGCCCTGCGAATCCTTGACGGCACCCATACCGAAAATGCGGCGCACGTCAATAATGCCGATGCCGCGCAGCTCTACGTAATGGCGGATGATGGGCGGCGCCGTGCCGACCAGCGTTTTGGCAGAGACGCGCTTGATTTCCACGGCATCGTCCGCAATCAGACGGTGTCCGCGCTTGACAAGCTCAATGGCGGTCTCACTCTTACCCACGCCCGAGTCGCCGAGGAGCAAAAGACCCTCGCCGTAGACCTCAACCAGCACGCCGTGTCTGGTGATGCGGGGTGCGAGCTGCACGTTTAAGTAGGCGATCAGCGCTGCCATGAAGGGGCTTGTCTTTTCCTTGGTAGCAAGGAAGGGCACACCGTGTCGCTGTGCGGCCTCCAGCATCACGGGGTAGGGCTCCTGCTCAGCCGTGGTGGTAAAGACAACGGCGATCGGCTTTTTGGCAAAGAACGCTTCTATTTTTTCGTTGCGTGCCCCCTCCTCGCATTTGGTGAGGTAGCGGTATTCCGCCACGCCCACGACCTGGATGCGCGTTTCCTCAAACTCATCAAGAAAGCCCGTGAGCGCAAGACCCGGACGGTCAACCTGATTGTTTGATATGATGATGCTTTCCGCATCCGTCGGCAAATGAAGGGCGGTGAGGGAAAGCTCCTTAATAAGGGCGGCAAGAGAAATGCTGTAAGTTTCCTGCATAACAGTCTCCTTTGCATAAAACGGTGCAGTACACGCGACCCAAGGCCACAGTTGCCCGATTATCATCATTATACCACAATTCTTTGCCGATTGCAAAGGGGGTTGCATTTTTTTCTTACAGCATTCGTATTCCTGCGCGATAATTCACAAATTCGTCACAACTATCTTTTATAATACATATAGATTTTATCCGTCTTTTCGGAAAGGAGTATCATATGAAGCGAATCCTGCGTGTGACGGCGGCTTTTCTTTCCTTGCTGCTGCTCCTGCTTTGCTGCACGGGGTGTGCGGCCTCCCGTCCCGTTTATGCCTCTCCTCGCGCGCTGCGCGTTGTTGCTACGGCGGGCGACGTGGATATCCTTTATGAGGAGCTTTATTTTATCACCATGAACCGCATTGCGGAGATGAAGAGCACCTACGGCGAGGACGTGCTCGCAGACGGGAGTGCGCGCGCGGAGCTGCAACGCTTTGTGTGGGACAATCTCTGCACGCGTGAGACGGCACTCATTTCACTCGGCTACGAATACGGGCTTGATGTGCACAAGGGTGAGATTGCGGATAACGTGCAGCTCTCGATCGACGATATTCTCGAAAACGATTTCGGGGGTGATCGCGAGGCGTATGTGGAGAGCTTAGCCGAGATGTATATGACCGATCACTATGCGCGTACCTACCTTGGCGTCGGTGACTATCTCGCCAATGCCATCGTGCTTGAAATGCTTTATCGCGGCGAGGTGGAGACCGATGATGCCGCCGTGCTTGCCACGCTGAAAAGCGACAGCTTTATTCGCACCGTGCACGTTTTTGTGGATAAGACAAACGGTGCCTACACCAAGGAGCAGCACCGTGCTCATGCCGAGGAGATCTATGCTGCGGTCAGCGCCGCCACCACGAACGAGGCGCGCTATGACGCCATGTACGATGCGATCGGCGGTCGATACAACTACGATTTCGGTGATCCGCTTGGCCACGGCTATTATTTCCCGCGCGGTGAGATGAAGGCCGCTTATGAAGACGCGGCGTTTGCGCTCGCGGAATACGAGGTCAGCCCCGTGGTGGAGACCGAGGATGGCTATTACGTCATCATGCGTCTGCCTAAGAGCGACGCTTATATCAACGAGCATTTTGAGACCTTAAAGACCAAATCCTATTTTGTTACGCTCAATCAAAGGGTGGAGGAAAAGCTGGCGGGTATGACCCTGGAACGCACGCGCTTTGGCGAAAAGCTGGATCTGACCGCCCTCTCGCCGATCGACCCCGACGGTGGCACCGCCGTGCTGGTGGCGGGCTTTGTGGCACTTGCCGTGATCGTGTGCGGTGTGGTGGTGCTTGTGGCCATGAAATTCTCCCGCCGTCGAGGTAAGGTCAAATCACGCTGATTGCAGACAAGTCAAAAGCAAAGAGCCCCCTGCGTTCTCCCTTGGGTGAGCGCGGGAGGCTTTTTGAATTTCAAGTCACGCGAACTTTCGGATGCTTTCTCAAAAACTGCGCGGCGGTGCTTGATTTTGTTTTATCTATATGTTATACTATATTATGTATAACTATTTTTAGCCTATGACCGTACATCAAAAGGAGAACGTATATGGAACGCGTTTCAAAGGAAAACTATTATCTTGATATTGCCGAAACCGTGGCAGAGCGCGGCACTTGTTTGCGCCGCAAATTCGGTGCCATCATCGTCAAAAACGACGTGATCGTATCTACGGGCTACAACGGTGCGCCGCGCGGCAGAAAGAACTGCAGCGATCTTGAGTTTTGCCAGCGTGAGAATCTCGGTATTCCGCGCGGTGAGCGCTATGAGCTGTGCCGTTCGGTGCACGCCGAGCAAAACGCCATCATTGCCGCCCCCCGCGAGCAGATGCTGGGCGCTACCCTGTATATGGCCTGCGTGTCGCCTGAGGACGGTTCGCTGTTTGGTGGCTGCAACTGCTGCATGATGTGCAAGCGCATGATCCTCAATGCCGGTATTGAGACCGTGGTGGTGCGCGATACCGCCACCGAATACCGCGTGATCCGTGTGGCGGATTGGATCGAGGATGACGATTCGCTTTCCGGCAAGTTTGGGTACTGATATGAAGCGTTTTTTGCTGCTGCTCCTTTTGCTGTCGGTGGTGCTTGTCTCCTGCAAGGATGAAAAAGCACTCGCGTCCTTTTCGATGGCCGACGACGGCTACTCCTGCACGAACGCCGAAACGGGTGTGCAGTATACTGCCATGGATTTTTGCTTTGAGCCTGCCAAAACCGCCGAGGAGATCGGCGCTTATACCGACAAGGATGCCGATTATACCCTCACCTATTACGCCATTCCCGATCTTGATACCGCACTTTATATCGCGGATAGCGAGCGCGGTGTTTGGTATGCTGCGGGGGCGGTGACACCGCCCGCAGCAAAGGATCTCACCCCTACCGCCCTGCTCGTTTGTGAGGAGGCGGCAGTCAGCGTGGAGATCTTTCGTCTCACAGCCGAGAACGACGGCGAGGCTCTCACTGAATTGCTGTCGCTTTGGTTTGAGGGCGAGCGCGCGGAGCGTCCCGTGGGGGCGGTGGAGTTTTCCCGCCGCATCAAGGTAGTCTCGGCCGAACTGCCCAATATTTATTATTGCTTTGATTTCGGCACGTGGGGCGATGAGGCCTATTTTTACGATGTGTTTTCCGGCCGCACCGTGGCGGTGCCCGCGACGCTGGCCGAGCGTTTTATCAATACCTAAATCGGAAGGAGATCGCCATGGCACAGGTTACGTATGCGCCGCAAGTTGCACGTTGCGACACCGCAGCCCCCGAAGAGCGCTCCGTGCTCTTTGTCTGCACGGGCAACACCTGCCGTTCGCCGATGGCGGCGGCCTTGCTCAATGACCTGATGCGCCCGCGTGAGGTCTGTACCGCCTGTGCCGATCGACCCGCGCCGCGGGTGCGCGTGCGCGCATTTTCTGCGGGACTGTATGCGGTGGCAGGTGCGCCGATCTCTGCCAATGCCTTGCAGGTGCTTCGCGCAGCAGGCGTTGCGCCGACCCCCGATAACGATTATCCCGCACACCGCGCCCGCACCGTCACAGAGGAGATGATGGAGGCGGCCGACGAGGTGGTGGCCATCACGGGATCGCACGCCATGGAGCTGATGCTGCGCTTCCCCGAGCACGCTGCCAAGATCTCCACGCTGCCCGTGGATATCCCCGACCCATACGGTGGGGACGAAACGGTCTACCGGGGCTGCCTTAACATGCTTTCGTATGCCATTGCCCTGCGCTGGGGAAACGGGGGCGAGCAGCCGTGAGAGTGGAGCTGATCGAAAGCAGGCATCTTAAGGGCGTGGCCGCGCTTGAGGCGCTTTGCTTTACCGCACCCTGGAGTGAGCAATCGCTTTCGTTGCTGCTTGGTGAAGCGGCCTTTGGTATGGTTGCGGTAAAGACCGAAGCCGATACCCCCGTGGCCTATGTCGGCATGATGACCGTGCTTGACGAGGGACAGATCACCAATGTGGCGACCCACCCCGATTACCGTCGCCGAGGCCTTGCCGCCGCTGTGCTGACGGCGTTGCTTGCCGAGGCTCGCGCACGCGGTCTCGCTACCGTGACGCTTGAGGTGCGGGAGAGCAATGCGGCTGCCATCGCGCTTTATGAGAAGCACGGCTTTTCGGTTGTAGGGAAGCGCAATCATTTTTATCAAAATCCGCGCGAGCACGCGCTCGTGATGCTTTGTAATTTATAATCGTAGGTGAAACATATGTACATTTTGGGCATGGAAAGCTCTTGTGACGAGACCTCTGCCGCCATCGTGCGTGCCGAGGGAGACAAGCTTGAGATCGTTGCCAATATCGTGGCCTCTCAAATAGAAACGCATCGCCTGTACGGCGGCGTGGTGCCTGAGATCGCAAGCCGTGCACACATCGAGGCGATCACGGGGATCACGGCAGAGGCCCTCGAGGCTGCGGGCATTACCTTAAAGGAGCTCGACGCCGTGGCCGTGACGGCCTTTCCCGGGTTGATCGGCGCACTGTTGGTGGGCGTGAATTTTGCCAAGTCCTTGGCCTATGCAAACGGCTTGCCATTGGTGGCCGTCAATCATATCAAGGCGCACGTGGCAGCCTCGTATCTAACCGAAACGCCACCGCGGCCCCCCTTTTTGGCCCTGGTGGTGTCGGGTGGTCACACGTCGCTCTTTGACGTGACCGATCATACCGAGTTCCACGAGATCGGTGCCACGCGCGACGACGCTGCGGGGGAGGCCTTTGATAAGATCGGGCGCGTCATCGGCTTGCCTTATCCCGGCGGTGCGGCGCTGGACCGTTTGGCAGGTGAGGGAAATCAAAAGGCCATTGCGTTGCCCTCGCCGGCGCTTGGGAATGACACGCTTGACTTTTCCTTCAGCGGTCTTAAGACCGCGGCACTCAATTATATCAACCATTGCCATCAGCAGGAAAAAGAGGTGCCCCGCGCCGATCTTGCCGCTTCCTTTACCGAGGCGGTGGTATCGGGAATTGCCAAAAAGGTTGAGGCAGCGCTCCTGCAAACGGGGCGTAGCACCCTGGTCATGGCAGGGGGAGTTGCCGCCAATTCGCATTTACGCGCGCGGCTTGCGGCGCTTTGCCAAAAGCGGGGTGTGCAGTTTATCGTGCCGCCCCTTAGCCTGTGCGGCGATAACGGTGCGATGGTAGCTGCTGCGGGATATTTTGAGTACTTGCGCGGCAATTTTGCAGACGTATCGCTCAATGCCTCGGCCTCGGATTACCCCGAGGGGTGAGCTGCAAATATTTGTCAAGAGCTTTCGGGGAAAAAGTGCAAATTCGTCGCTTTTCCCAAAGCGGCGCCGCTATTGCGGACAAACCGTTTTCCACAGGAGTTTTCCACAAGACTGTGGAAAATTCACACGGCCCCCTAATTTATGCAAGAAAAAACACCCTTTTTTGAGAAAATATACTTGCGAAAAGCCTTATTTGGCGCGGAAAGCTGCTTTTTTCTGTGGAAAAGTATGTGGGAATTGTGGATAACTTTACTTTGGGACAACCTGTGGAAAACCGAAAATGGGTCGGTTTTGCCGTCTCGACGACAAGGATTTTGCCAAGAGAAAACTTGTGCAATATTCCAAAAACAGTAGTGAGGATGATAGTATGGAAGAAAATAAACGCCACCGGATCAGCAAGCCCCAAACGGGTGAGGTAAGCCCTGCGGTGATTAAGCGTCTGCCGCGTTATTTCAGATATTTGCGTGAATTGATCAGAAACGGAAAGCTGCGTGTGAGCTCGGGAGAGCTGTCGGCCATGATGCACGTCACGGCCTCGCAGATCCGTCAGGATCTCAATTGCTTCGGCGGCTTCGGCCAGCAGGGGTATGGCTATAACGTCAATTATCTCTATGCCAAGATCTGTGAGATCCTTGGCGTCGGCGAGGGCTTTAACGCCGTGGTGATCGGCGCGGGCAACCTTGGCCGCGCACTGGTGCGCAGCCCCATGTTTGAAAAGCGCGGCGTGGATATTCTCGCCATGTTTGACGTCGATCAGAACGTGATCGGCAAGCTTGTGGGTGACGCGAGGGTACTGGATATGGTTGGGCTTGAGCGATTCTGCGAGGAGCACACCGTGGATATTGCCGTGTTGACGCTCCCCAAAAATTGCGTGTCGGAGGTCGCAGAGCGTCTGTCGGCCATCGGCATTCCCGGCATTTGGAATTTCACGGGCAGCGAGCCCGATGCCCTGGCTCCCTGTGCCGTGATTGAGAACGTCCACATCGGTGATTCTCTGATGACCCTTTGCTATGAGCTGCGCTGCAAGGCGCTTGCGGGAAGTGAGGAGACATCGGAATGAAATTGCAGTTGAATTACGGAAATCGCGTGCTGGTTCTGCCCGCGGGTGTCACCGAGGCCGCAGGTGCCACCGCCGTTGACTGGCGCGTGCTCTGTGCCTTTGCCGCAGACGGAACGCTTTGTGCGGATATGTCTCGGGGCGTGCCGCAGGTGGCAGAGCAGCTTTTGCTCTCTCGTGAGGCCGTGACGGCATCCGTGTCATTTTGGCGCGGGATGGGCGTGTTTTCCGCCGCCACGGGCGATGCCGCACCAACGGCCAAAACGCCGCCTCGGGCAGCCGGCAGCAAAAAGGGGATGCCCGACCGTGGGTTGCCTACTTACGGGGCGGCAGAGCTTGCCGACATTGCCGAGAGCCGCGCGGACTTCACCGCGTTGGTCGGGGCGTGTCAGCAGACCTTCGGCAAGATCTTTAACGCTGCGGAGGTCGGCATTATTGCGGGCATGACCGATTATCTCGGCCTTGAGGGTGACTATATTTTGCTGCTGCTGTCGCATTGCGTGCGCATGGAGAAAAAATCGCTTCGCTATGCCGAAAAGACCGCGCTCTCGCTCTACGATGACGGCGTCACCGATGCCGTGGCTCTTGAGGAGCGCCTGCAGCGCATTGAGACCATGGCAACCGACACGGGGCAGATCCGCGCCATGTTTGGCATGGCCTCCCGTGCTTTTACCACCAAGGAAAAGGCCATGGTGGAAAATTGGGTCTGCGTGATGAAATACACGATGGATGTGATCAAATTGGCCTATGAGAGCACCGTAGATGCCATCGGTAAGCCCTCTATTTCTTATGCCAATACCATTCTGGAAAGATGGCATGCAGAGGGCTATCGCGATGCGCAGGATGTGACACGCGCCATGGAGGAGTACCGCCGTCGCAAGCAGGGCGGCAGCAGCTTTGATGCCGACGATTTCTTCCACGCGGCTCTCAAAAACACATACGGAGAAGTATAACGATGGGATATAATCAGGAAAACTATAAGCGGGTAAGAGAGGAATACCGTACCAAATATCTGCGTGCGTATGAGGAAGCCAATCGGCGCATGACAGAGGTGCACGCACGCTCACCCGAGATCGCAGCCATTGACCGTGAGCTGCGCATGACGGGTGCGGAGATCGCGCTTGCCGTGATCGGCACGGGAGAGGGATATCTTGAGCGTCTTGCCGCCATTGAGGCCAAAAACGCGAGCTTACAGGAAAAAAGGGGCGCGCTGCTCGCCGCCCTCGGCTATCCCGCCGATTACACGCTGCCGCCCTATGAGTGCGCCAAATGCAAGGACTCGGGCTTTATTGATACCAAAATGTGCGACTGTATGCGTCGTGCGCTGGTTATGGCTGCCTACGAGACATCCGGTCTCGGTGCCCTGATGCGCACGCAATCCTTCGATAGCTTTGATCTTTCCTTTTACAGCGCCGAAAACGGCGACCGTTCCCGTATGCAGTATAATCTCGATTATTTGCGCGCCTATGCCGACGGCTTTGATATGCAGGCCGACAGTCTGGTGCTCTGCGGCGCCACGGGGCTCGGCAAGACCCATCTTTCCACGTCGGTTGCCCGCCGCGTGATCGAGCGCGGCTTTGATGTGTATTATACCACGGCCATCGGCATGGTGTCGGATTTTGAGCATGCACGCTTTGGCAACGGAACCGAGCGCCCCGCCGCGGAAACCACACGTTACGTGGATTGCGATCTTTTGATTCTTGACGATCTCGGTACCGAGGTCAGCAATCAGTTTACCAATGCTTGCATTTATACGGTATTGAACGATCGCATCAATTTAAGACGCCCCACCATCATCAATACCAACCTCACGGGCAAGGAGATGCAGGCCAAATATGCCGATCGCATCGCCAGCCGCATCATGGGTGAGTTTAAGCCGCTTTTGTTCGTGGGTACCGACGTGCGCCGCCGCAAGCTGGCACAAAAATAACCGCCGCCGTATAAAATAACGGGATACGCAAAAAAATAAGCGTATCCCGTTATTTTTTAAGAAAGGCGAGTGTAGCATGCAAGAAACCAAACAAAGGATCACGGAGGAGAGCTTTCTCGGCGCGATCTATAAAAACGCAAAGATGGGGGCTGATTCCATCATCAATCTGTTGCCCAAGGTGGGGCATGATGGCCTGCGCAGTGCCATGACCATGCAGCTGGACGGATATGAAAAATACGCGGCCCGTGCCGCGCGCGAGCTGACCTGTCACGACGTGGAGCCAAAGGAGGAAAGCGTGATGGTGCGCCTTTCCGCCAAAATGGGTATCGCATTCAACACCATGATCTCCTGCAGCGCCAGTCACATTGCCGAAATCATGATCGAGGGCTCCAACATGGGCATCACCGATATGACGAAGCTGGTCAACAATTACGATACCGTAGATAGTGAGGCGGTGCGCCTTGCACGCGAGATCATTGCATTCGAGGAGCATAATATCGAGATGCTGAAGCGGTATTTGTGATCGCAACTGCCCCTCAACTCCGCTTGGTTCCAATGAAAAAAGGACGAGAAGCTTCTCGTCCTTTTTTATTTGATCAAATTTTAGATCTTTTTGATGAGGTTTTGTGCGATCAGCTCCTCGGTGGACTGATACTCGGACAAATACTTCTGTGCTTCGAACTTGGGGTTCTTCACAAGCTGCTCGTTCTCTGCCAGCAGCTCGATGAGCTCAAGACCCCACTTCACGCTACGCTTGGAGGTCAGGCGCAGACGGCAGGGAACAGTAGCGTATTTCTTAGCGGAGCCGACGTCGGTAATGTTGTACTTGGACTCCTCCAGCTTAGAGGGATCGATTGCCAGGAACAGGCAAAGGGTCTTACCGCGGATCGCGAATTTGGCGAGCTGGGTGCGGCCGGATTTGAAGGACTCGTAGCTCCAGCTGGTGCGTGCATTGACCTTCTTGTAGGAGAGCAATGCATTCTTCAGCGTCTCATAACGCTCCTGCACATCGGTGGGAGCCTGGATCATGCGAGCGGTGAAGGACTTCTTGTAGGTGGAGTACACCACGTTGCCGGCGGCGTCGGTTTCGGCGATCACCAAGCTATCGGTGTTGTTGTTATCCTCGGTGATGGCAGCTGCTGCAACCACGGGCGCAGCCTCTTCGGCGGGAGCTTCCTCAGCGGGAGCCTCCTCAGCGGGAGCCTCCTCAGCGGGAGCTTCCTCAGCGGGAGCCTCCTCAGCAGGAGCTTCCTCAACGGGAGCTTCCTCAACGGGAGCTTCCTCAACGGGAGCTTCCTCAACGGGAGCTTCTTCAACAGCAGAAGTTTCCTCGGCAACGGGAGCCTCCTCCACAACGGGAGCCTCTTCAACAGGAGCGGGATTGGCGGGCTTCTTCTTTGCCTCGGCCTTCGCTGCCTTGGCAGCAGCTTCTCTCTTTTTCTGCGTAAGCAGGGTGACGATGCAGGTGATGATCGCGCCTGCAGCCATGATGGCGGCGATCCAAAGGAACACGACCTGCCTGCCGGTCAGATAGCCGATACCGGGGAGAATGGCCAGAACGGAGTAGTTCTTCATTCTTGCCATGTAAGCCTTGGTGCGGATCAGAGTGAAGATCAGGAGTGCAGCGGCCACAGCGAAGAATACGCCGATGAAGGCCCAGCTGCCGTAAGCGATCTTGACAAAGCCAAGATTGCCGTCCTTATACTGCGGAACAAAGGAGTTGCCATCGTAGCCCTTCGCCACAAATTTATCCTCCAGTGCATTCAAAACAGCGGGGGTCTCCTCGGACACATCCCAACCGCAGTATACGTGAACCGCGTACTTGCCGTGGTAGGAGATCAGGTGATCGGGGTCACCATTGCTGCCGTATACCGTGCCGGCATACTGTGCAAAAACGCCGTACGAGAGCATGGATTTGCCGTAAATGTAAAGGTTACCGGTGCCGTTGTTGCGAATGGCATAATTTTGCTGCGTGGAAATGGTAACGGCATCCACATGCATATTTGCACCCTGCATAATGAACGCAGGGCCGCCGGTGGCAACGACCGAGCCGGTATTTTTCGAGTTGGTCAGCTTAAAGGTGCCGGTGGAAACCTGAAGAGGTGCGTAGACATAAAGGTCATAGCCGTTCAGATCCAGCGTATAGGTGCCACCGATCTCATAATTCGGCTTCTTGATGCCGATGTTTGTCAGCAGCTTCAGCAAGGCGCCCTCACTGGATGCAGCCTTTTCAAATGCCTTGGTAATGTCGGCGTAAGAGGTGCACTCCTCGCCCACCCAAACCTCAGCCATGTCGGTGGCAGCCGATGCAGAAATGCTGAATACGGAAAGCATGGTCAGCATCATGCACAGAGTCAAGATACATACAAAAATTTTTTTCATTGGTGATCCTCCCAAATGTAAAAATTAACTGTTTGAAATGTCAAAACCGATCACATCAGTCGATATTTGCGGAGCGTTTACGGCTTTTCCTTCATTTAGTTAAAATTATTATATCATGTTTTTTCAAAAAATGGAAGAGGTTTTTGTAAAAAATATGAAGAAAATTCGTGTTTTTTATGAAAAAAAGCGGCGAACGGGGCGTTTTTTCCGCCGATGCCGCCCTTTTGGGCGCTTTCGCGCCCCACAAGGAGACGAAAAATCGCGGGTAACGGTATCGAAATAGGCGTGTTCCCGCAATTTTGCGTTAAAAAATCCCCCACAACGTTGCGAGTTTGCAAGCTGTGGGGGAAGTGTGCTTTTAACGGGAAAATCCGTGCAAAAAGCCGTTTGCGTCTGCCGTGCAGATGTCTCCGCCGATCACACGCCCGCGGTAAACGAGCAGATTGGCAAGGACGGTGCCGCTTTCGTTCGGGTAATTGGTCACGGTGTAGGTGTAGCGCTCCACGGTGCGGGAGGCGTAGGGGCTAAGATCAAGCCCTTGGGATTTTTGCAGCTCGTTGTACGAGGCAAACACCTTATCAAATTCGGCGGGAATGGTGACGGTGGTGCTCTCCACGGGTTCTGCCGCAACCTCCCAACCGAATTGCTTTAAAAAAGCGATGCGATCCTCGTTTGTTTTGACCTTTTCATAGGAAACGGTATCGGTTTCGACCCCCGTTTCGGCGGATACGGGCTGCAATTCGGGTACAAAGGCAAGCAGCGCCACGAGCGTCACAAGCGCGAGACACACCACTCCGAAAAAACGGATCGTCCCCGCGCGCATCGAATAAATAAACATAAAGGCCTCCTTGACAAAAGTTTCTTCCGTTACACTATACGCGCGCGACGTGTGAAATATGACCTCGGAAGATGCGAACTTAAAGGTCAGGAAGATAAAAACAAGGGCGCCGGTGACGGCGCCCTTGTTTTTTTAATACTGTCTGCCCCAAACGACCATGTGCTTGGCGGGCTTGCCGCAGCAAACGCAGGTGTCGGAAAGCTTTTCCTCGGTAAAGGGAATGCAGCGGGATTTCACGCCGCCGGTCTTGTCCTTGAGCGTCTCCTCGCAGGTAACATCACCGCACCACATGGCTTTGATAAAGCCGGGCTTGTTTTCTGCCACGTCAAGGAACTCCTCAAGCGTGGTGGCAAGGTGGGTCTTTTCGGTGAGATTTTTACGTGCACGCTCTACAAGCTCGTCATAAACCTGCTTCAGCATGGCCTCGACCTCGGCCTCTACGTTGTCGAGCGAAACAAATTTCTTTTCGCGCGTGACGCGGCTGACGAGCACGCAGGAGTTGTTTTCGATATCCTTGGGGCCGATCTCAAGGCGTACGGGTACGCCCTTCATCTCGTACTGGCTGAACTTCCAGCCGGTGGACTGATCGCTGTCGTCAAGCTTGACGCGCAGCGTGTCGGCCAAGCGGTTCTTCAGCTCGGTTGCCTTTTCAAGCACGCCCTCCTTGTGCTGCGCAACGGGGATGATCACGACCTGAATGGGTGCTACGGCGGGGGGGAGAATGAGGCCGTTGTCGTCGCCGTGGGTCATAATGATGGCACCGATCGAGCGCGTGGAAACGCCCCAGGAGGTCTGGAAGGGGTGCTTTACGGTATTGTCGCGCGCGGTGAAGGTAATGTCAAATGCCTTGGCGAAGCCGTCGCCGAAGAAGTGAGAGGTGCCGCCCTGAAGCGCCACGCCGTTGTGCATCATCGGCTCAATGGTGTAGGTGGCCTCAGCACCGGCAAATTTTTCCTTGTCGGTCTTCTGACCCGTGATGGCGGGGATGGCAAGTGCCTCAAGATAAAAGTCCTCGTAGACCTTCAGCATTTGCAGGGTCTCCTGCTCGGCCTCCTCGCGGGTCTCGTGCATGGTGTGACCCTCCTGCCACAAAAACTCGGAGGTTCTGAGGAACGGGCGCGTGGTCTTTTCCCAACGCACCACCGAGCACCATTGGTTATAGAGCTTCGGCAGGTCGCGATAGGACTGGATCACGTTCTTGAAATGCTCGCAAAACAGCGTCTCGGAGGTCGGGCGAACGGCCAGACGCTCGGTCAGCTTGTTCTCGCCGCCAAAGGTGACCCAGGCGCATTCGGGTGCGAAGCCCTCTACGTGATCCTTCTCCTTAGTAAGGAGACTTTCAGGGATAAACATGGGCATATATACGTTTTCATGTCCGGTCTTCTTAAAACGGGCATCGAGATCCTTTTGGATATTTTCCCAGATGGCATAGCCGTAGGGGCGGAAGATCATGCAGCCCTTGACGCTTGAGTAGTCCATCAGCTCTGCCTTTTTGACAACGTCGGTGTACCATTGCGCAAAATCCACATCCATGGCGGTAATTTGCTCAACCAATTTCTTATCTTTGGCCATTGTTCGGTTCCTTTCCTGTTTCCGCATCACGGAAACTTGCATATAATCATACATCATACATTATAATTAAAAAGAGGAGGATTGTCAAGTCGCCGAAACCGCAAAAGCAAAAAATAAATGAAAAAAACGCGCGATTTCGATTGAAAAAACTGTAAAAATGTGGTAAACTATATACTGGAAAAATATTTGAGAGGAGAAGATGAAGATGAACGCTTTAGAGCTTTACAAAAAATGGATGGAAAACGCCGACCCCGACACGCGCGCGGAGCTTGCCGCCATTGAGGGAGATGAAAACGAGATATATGACCGCTTTTACCGCAACCTGGCCTTTGGTACGGGCGGTATGCGCGATCTCATCGGTGCCGGCACGAACCGCATCAATTGCTATACCGTTCGCAAGGCCACGCTCGGCTTTGCGCGTTACTTGAAGAAAATGTTTGGTGAGGAGGCTGCCACGCGCGGCGTGGTGATCTCGCACGATAACCGCCGCATGAGCCGCGCGTTTTGCATGGAGGCGGCAGGCGTGCTCGCGGCCGAGGGCATCCGCGCCTTTATTTTCGATGCGCTGCGCCCCACCCCCGAGCTTTCCTTTGCGGTGCGCTACCAAAAGGCGGTGGGCGGTATCATGATCACGGCCTCGCACAATCCCCCCGAATATAACGGATATAAGGTGTATGACGAGCACGGCTGTCAGCTCATTCCGCGTTTGTCGGACATCCTCATTGATATGATCAGCGAGATCGAGGATCCCCTCACGGTCAAATCGCTGACGCCCGCCGAGGCAGGCGAGCTGATCGTCACGCTGCCCCGTGAGCTCGACGAGGTGTACTATCAGGCAGTGATGGGCATCCGTTTGCGCCCCGATGTGAATGCGGGAGATCTGACTGTCGTTTATTCGCCCCAGCACGGTACGGGTAACGTGCCAGTGCGCGAGGTGCTCGGCCGCTGCGGCTACAACGTGATTCCCGTGCTTGAGCAATGCGAGCCCGACGAAAATTTCAGCGGCACTAAAAATCCCAATCCAGAAACCCGCGATGCCTACGATCTTTGCCTCGCGTATGCCAAAAAGTCCGCTGCCGATATTGCCATCACCACCGACCCCGACTGTGACCGTCTCGGCGTAGCCGTGAAGGTGGGTGGGGAGTACACGCTGCTGACGGGCAACCAATCGGGTGCAATTTTGCTCGAATATATCTTCTCGACGCGCCGCGAGGCAGGCACCCTGCCCACCGACGCCGTGATGTGCAATACCATTGTCACCTCCACGCTCGGCGATCGTATTTGCGAAAAATACGGTGTGCGCGTGGAAAAGACGCTGACGGGCTTTAAATTTATCGGTGATAAGATCCACACCTACGAGACCGAGAAGAACGCCACCTACGTCTTTGGCTATGAGGAAAGCTACGGCTGCCTGATTGCCGACTTTGCCCGCGACAAGGACGGCGTGCAGGCCTCGCTCATGCTTTGCGAGGCAGCCGCATACTACAAGGCACAGGGCAAAACGCTCCTCGATGTGCTTGCCGACCTTTACGCCGAGCACGGCTTTTATCTCGATGCGCAGACCAACGTGGTGCACAAGGGCGCCGCTGGCGTGGCCAAGATCGCCGCGCTGCTTGAGGACCTCAGAAAAGAGCCGCCCCGTGCCATCGGCGACATGACCGTCACGGCCGTTGAGGATTACCTCTCCGAAACCATGCGCCGCGCAGGCTTCCCCGCCTCCAACGTCCTGCGTTATCTGCTCTCGGACGGCAGCTTCGTGGCTGTGCGCCCCAGCGGCACCGAGCCCAAGTGCAAGTATTATTACTGCGTGGTGGGTGCAACCGAGGCAGAGGCTGCCGAGAAGCACGCTGCGCTGCGTGCAGTTTTTGAAAGATAAACGCAGTTTCTACAAATTATACGGAGGCGGTGCCCTCAAACTGTACAAATTGCAAAAAAATGATGAATTTTTCACAAAGCCCTTGCCAAGCGGGCAAAAATAGGGTAAAATGTAGAATGGTTCCAAATGGGTTATCCAAAATTTAAACTATAAAAACGGAGGATTTTTACAATGTCTGTAAAAGTTGCTATTAACGGCTTTGGCCGTATCGGACGTCTTGCTTTCCGTCAGATGTTCGCTGCTGAGGGTTACGAGGTTGTCGCTATCAACGACCTGACCAGCCCCAAGATGCTTGCTCACCTGCTCAAGTACGACACCGCTCAGGGTCCCTACTGCGGCAAGATGGGTGAGGGCCTTCATACTGTTGAGGCTACCGAGAATTCCATCATCGTTGACGGCAAGGAGATCATCATCTACGCCGAGAAGAACGCTGCTGCCTGCCCTTGGGGCAAGCTTGGCGTTGATGTAGTGCGGGAGTGCACCGGTTTCTACACCAGCAAGGCTAAGGCTCAGGCTCACATCGACGCCGGCGCCAAGAAGGTCGTTATCTCCGCTCCCGCTGGCAACGACCTGCCCACCATCGTTTACAACGTAAACCACGAGACTCTGACCAAGGAAGACAACATCATCTCCGCCGCTTCCTGCACCACCAACTGCCTGGCTCCCATGGTTAAGGCTCTGAACGATCTGGCTTCCATCGAGGCTGGTATCATGTGCCCCATCCACGCTTACACCGGCGACCAGATGATACTGGACGGTCCCCAGAGAAAGGGCGACCTGCGCCGCAGCCGCGCTGGTGCTATAAACATCGTGCCCAACTCCACCGGCGCTGCCAAGGCTATCGGTCTGGTCATC